>JBDSSF010000001.1:0-300000 GCA_039928925.1 Candidatus Saccharimonadales bacterium
TAAGCAACAATAATGATCGCGGCTAAAATACCAATGACCACAATGACGATCAAGAGCTCAACGATCGTAAAGCCTTTTTCTGACTTCATTTTTTTAATATTTGCGAAACTCATGCTAGGTGCCCCCTAATTAATTACTTTATGTCTGTAATATACTACGTTTAATAATTAAGCGCAAGCATTTTTAAGTGTACTCATTTAAGGGGTAGCAAGAAAAGTTGATGCAGAAGTTGCGACGCCTAGATAGAAAATATTTATAGACGGCTTACTTGTCCCAAAATCCCAATACACAATCCGCCCACCTGTGCCAGTACATGTTGTTGGCCCCATGCAGTCGTACTGTATGTTTGTATCTCCGTTGGATGTATTAAGGGATGTAACTGGTGTTGCGGCGACAGGGTTACCTGCGTTAGTAATTATAATAACAGTGCTAGGGACCGTAACAGAGTTGGTGTTTGCACGTAGAGCAGCTAGGGTTAGAGGGTAACTTCCATTATCTCCGTTGTATGCTTCCGCTGAATCTTGAACAGCACGGGCATTAGTAAGTGCCTTTGAACTTTTGGCACGACCTTGCACCCCGTTGTAAGCAACGATAACAATTGAAGCCAATATACCAATGACTACAATAACGATCAAGAGCTCAACGATCGTAAAGCCTTTTTCTGACTTCATTTTTTTAATGTTTGCAAAACTCACTCGTTATGCGCCCCCTAATTTAGCACTGCGTATTACTAATAATATACAACGCATGATCTGCAAGCACAAGCTTAATGAAATTATTGCTCTGATATGAACGGACATCCAGCGAGGCTTATCCATGCTGGATCAACACCTTCTCGAAGGACGACGGTACCATCTGGATAAACATCGACACGCCCATAGTTATTTGTAGTTGGATAGGTAACCATGTTGCATATAATTATCTCTTTTGGTCGTTTACCGACCGGCAATGTAAATAGGACAGTTCCACTTGTTGTTGTGCCACTTTTTATAAGACCCTTCATGAACACCATTCCATCAGCGGATTCGGTATACTGCGCGGCTGAGAAGCCGCCACCGTAATTTACCCAGCCGTTACCGAGAGTTGCTGCTGTCCATCCAAGTATAGGCGTCGGTAAGTATATTAATTGAGTAGATGTAAATCCAGCTCCCGCTTGACCTCTAGCCACTATATAACCTGATGCGCTAAGCATGATGGAATTGGCTGAGCTACTGCTTGCATTATAGAGATCAAATCCTGCCACAGTAGATCCCGCTGGGAGTTTAAACATATTTGTGCCGTTAGTAACGGTACCGCTAGATGGAAGACCCTGGATGTGTACGCGTCCTAGGCTATCTTTTGCAGCTTGAACGGGCGCAAACCTTGAGTCGTTCCACTTGCCCCAGCCGTTATAAGCTGTTAAATTTGTAAAATTATAGTCACCATTTGCGATAAAAGTAAGGCCTGAAAGGTTTGTCCAACTCGTACTTCCCCCGACCCAGATTATATTGCCAGCCGTATCAATATCAATACGACCAGTAGCACCTCCGCTTACGGCTACTTCAAACAGTAGGCGGTAACTAGGCCTATATCCTGGGGGAAGTGTACATAAGACCTCGCTACCATTACCGGTGCCGTTCTTAACAAGACCCTTGAGAACGACAACGTCTGCCGAAGTTTTAGTAAATGCTGCTGCAGCATGCGGAGCTCCGTAATTTACCCAGCTATTTTGTAGTGCACAAGCTGTCCAGTCAGGTATAAGATAACTTGATGTTCCACTCGGCGATGTACCAGTTGGATTATTGGCAGCTACACGAATTGAAACAGTATTACTACGGTATGCATTGATCGTATAAGAAGTAGATGATGTCCCACCTGGCACATCAATCCATCCAGTTCCGTTGATATTGTAGGATATAACGTAAGATGTTGCGCTCGAAATGGCTGGCCATGTGAATGTGACTTGTGCAGGACCAGATAATCTACCTGTTACAACGGGCGCATTAGGCTGTTCAACCGCACTGCTGTTAAGCTTCGTGACACGAGTTGATCCTGAGTAGGAGATATTCCGTCCTGATATGGTTTTTGCTAAGGTAATTGAAGCTTTCACTGAATTGGCGTTTGCTAGAGCAGAGTCACGTTGGGTAACTGTTAGTGATGTTGAAGAAGCATCCGTAATGGCTGTCGAGCTACTCGGGTCAGTATAGTAGTCAAGATTGAGACTGGATACCCCAGTCGCAAGTATTGAGTCCTCACTAATACATGTATTTCCATTCTGTAATCCTGTTGTGCACGTTGGCTGTTGCCAGGGTGTGACGCATGGGGCGGGTGATGGGTTATACGTCATGAGTACTCGGCGGTAAAGATTGGTATTTTTAACGAAATAAGCAATATTAACATAGTACGGTGAATTAGACGTGACGAGTGGACTGGCACATGCATTTGGGCTATTTGTCAAAAAAACAAGATTACGTGATGTGTCGATCGGGTTTTTATCCGTTGAAATTGTTTGGAGTATAAGTGCAGTACCATTGCCTGCGCCAACGTTTGTAAAATTAGTCGTATTATCGTTAACACCTTGAGGGGAGTTCATTATTGTACGATTCTGTGCCAAGAAGCGATTACTGAGTCTAACGTCCTGTTCAATACGATCAAGCGCACTTTGGTTATCTTTCGCTTGAACCAGTTGCTCCCGATTGATGAGTGCGTCACCAGTAAGGTTGATGAGTACAACCACAAATGAGCTAATAATAAGTAATACAATTGGCGTAACTACAAGAAGCTCGACAAGCGTAAAGCCATGTATCTTTTTATTACTGAGCTGCATAAATGACACTACTAACTCCCGCCTGCGGTACTGCTGAACCGTAATTAACAATAACTTCTATCCTTGATAACGTTGCTCCATCTCCATAAGGACACGTCGTGTTCACTGTGATTGAGATATTTGGGACTCCAGAATCTGTCGGTGGAGTTGGGCTATCCGTGTTCACTGAACATGTTCCTGGAACGGCCGTTGCGTAGTTATTGAGATATTCATAAGCTATATTACCAGCTTTTGCTTGGTTTCGTGCACTCGTACCATCACTCATGACAGCAGAATAAAGTTGATAGCCCGAAATAATAAAGACGGCCGCAATAAAAAGCGTGATTAAAAGCTCAATGGCTGTAAAACCAGATTCAGATGAGTATGTTTGACTACTACTTGTCATTGATTTTTACTCTTAACTGATACAACGGTGCCGGTTGATTCGAGCATATAATATAGAATATATTGACGGCATGCATCGGCAGTAGCATTACAAAGTCCTCCATTTGTCGGCGCGTTTTTTGAGTTTGAGAGAGGCTGATACACGTACTGAGTAGGCGTAGGCTGTGGGGTGACGCCGGTTGTCGTTGTATTATTATTTGTTGCTGGGACGAGGCTGATGGTGCCACCGGTATATCCCGGTGCCCGAAGATTCGCTGGGTTTAAGTCGCGTAGGGCAAGTAGAAAGTTTGATTCACTTGATAATTGATCAACCCCGGGATAACTGCCTGGGGATAATGTGTCTGTTCCGGAAGTATAGAAAGTTTCCAAATTAGAGGCAATATTTGCAATATCAACCTTACGTTCATCATCACGTGCGCTTACTTGGCTCGAGCTAAGATTAACGACAACAAGCGTCAACAAGATACCAAGAATGGCTATCACAATTAACAGCTCAACAATAGTAAAGCCAGAAGTACGCTTCATACATCAAGCATAAGAGGTTTTGACTATAGGCGCAAGTGCTTTATATTTCGAGGGGTTCTTGTTCGATGATGATTCTGAATGTATCACGGACACCACCAATAATCTCATCACGGGCAAGCTCTAGGTCATGGTAAGAAGTTGCAGCCTCATTAATAAGAACGAGTGCATTTTTATCATGAACACGCATACCGTGGATAAGTTTACCCTTAAAGCCAACTTGCTCAATAAGCCATCCTGTCGGAATTTTATATGTATTATTACCAAGGTCATAAGTTGGAATGTCAGGGAAGTCTTTCTTGAGGTCTCCCAATTGCCAATCCTCAACAATAGCATTTTTGAAGAATGATCCCGTATTAGGTCGCTCAAGTGGATCGGGTAATTTATCAGTTCGAATAGCTATGACGGCATTACGAATAATATCGGGTGTAAATAGTGTTATATTATGCTCATCAAAATACTCTTGAACTGCTTTATAGAATGGCTGGGCGGGTACAGCCTTGTATAGCCTAAGGTTTACGGAAGTAATGACATAACGGCCACTTTGATCTCCACGAAAAATACTATGTCGGTATGAAAAACCACACTCTTCACTACTTAGGCTAACAAAGTCATCAGTCTTAATGTCGTATGCCTCTAGAGATACAAGAGTTTCGGCAATTTCTTGTCCATAGGCACCTACATTTTGTACTGGCGCCCCACCTGTAGTACCTGGGATAGCAGACATCGCCTCGATACCGCTAAGATTAAGATCAACAGTTCTTTTTACGACTGAATCCCAGTTTTCACCAGCGCCAATTTTAAACGTCGTGCTAGACGCGTCATCGGCCACTATTTCAAAACCCATGATTCTATTACGAATGACGATTCCGTTAAACCCCTCATCGCGAGCTATGACATTACTGCCACCGCCGATTATAAAGACGGGAAGATTTTGTTTTCCAGCATTAACACATATTTCTTTTACTTCTTGTGGAGTGTGGGCATCTGACATAAAGCGCGCATTACCACCAAGTTTCATCGTCGTGTAATTTTTTAAAGGAATGTTAGTGTGGATTTCCATGATATTTTTATTATAGCATTATGGAATTTGTCGCTCATACGTCTGGTATCTGTTATAATAGCGGAGATATGCACCCGTAGCTCAGTGGATTAGAGCACTGGTCTTCGGAACCAGGTGTCGCTAGTTCGAATCTAGCCGGGTGTACCAAGAAAATAGACTTATCGAAAGATAAGTCTATTTTCTTGCCTAAATTAATTTACTAACATACCTATAAATGATATAATACTGCAAGTATTTCATTGCAGTAGTACTCGCCCTTCGAACGATTGGATAAGAAATTGTCTGTCTCAATAGAAAAAGATGAAACCAAAGCAGTCAACCTTTCGGTTGGTGCTGGAATTGCGATCGTCGGGATGTGGGCCATTGCAGCCACAGTCACGCTCATCCTGTTCTTCACAATCTTCAAGAACATTGGTTCGCCCAGTCTCCCCGTCGAGCAGGTAACGGTACTGGCGCAGACCAAGTTGGCTGTTACGGCGATCGGGTTGATCGCAATTGTTGGATCACCGATGATCGCAGTCTATTCGCTCACCAAGCACATCATCGGCAAGAAGGACTGATCTCCGCATCGTCGCATCGAGCAAAAGCTCTGCGTCATCGATGCGGAACTTTTGTTTTCTAGTCTGCCGTAAATGAGATCTATTTGATGCGAATTCGGTTGCCGCGAGGGTTATGCTCAAGTTCAACGAGGCCAAGCTCTTCAAGTAATGGGGGCATATACATGCCAAATCTTCCTCTGAGGCCTTTCTTTAGGACGTACCACCCACCGATTGGATTTTTATCTGAGCGAGCCCAGGCCTCAATAGTATTTTCTCTTGCAGGTTTTTGCTCATCGGCGCTTCCGAGCTCCATCCAGCCACCATGTTCTTTTAGCATTGCACAGGCATCATCGATTGCACGTCTTTCGTATATGAGGGTTGTTTTACCTACGATGCAGACAATAACTTCCTTGTCATATTTTGTATCGAAATACATCTGGTATTCAGAAGATAGCGGGGGAGTTTTTAGTTGCCAAGGATTTTCCTTTGTGCCACTGCCAGTAGCCATAGTAGTTCTTTCCTATAGGTTATAACTTAACTATACCACTCGCATGCGACAATAAAGGCTGCTTTTTATCTCTATCGTCAAGTTTGTACAGTGTACATATAAAGAGTATATTTGGTCCATACTATGTATAAGGAGTAACTATGCCAAAAGAGAATAATATAACGACATATCGAAATTTAGCTCAAACAATAACTGTAGGTTCAGCTGTCGCTACGGGAATCGTGTGGGTAGTTGCGACTATTGTAAAAGCAACTGATACTAGCTGGCTTATGATGCTTCAGGACGCTTTTGTCATTATAACTGCGGTCGGTGGTGTTACTATGGGCGTTCTTTATCTTATTAGCAGATTACAAAAAAAGTAGATACTAAATATTCGATATTGAATCCAAATAAAAAACGCCGACCGGTAGCGAAAAGGACGACGTTCTTTATTTGGAGGGCCAGCGGGGACTTGAACCCCGGACACCCTGCTTAAGAGGCAGGTGCTCTAACCAGCTGAGCTACTGGCCCATATATAGTGTGTTGATGAAATGTACGACTTTACGTCAATTTAACTCTAAAAACTATAGCAAATAAAGGGTAATTTGTAAATAAGAGCCTCCGCTTTATTGTAAGCGGAGGCATATTATTTTAGTACTTATTAGACAGCTGCTGGTGGAGTCGGAGGTATATTTGTTGGCGGCTGGTAAACAGGAGGCTGCATAGGGTTTGCTGCGAGATTTTGGTTCCATTTTGAATCATCAACTGCAAGCCAGATAAGCCAAACAAGTGGGAGGAAGATTGCAAATAGTACAAACCAACCTTCTTTACCAAACTTAAGTCCAATGTTATGTTCAGCAATAACATAGAAGACAAGTGCAACGATATTAACAATTGGAACAAACATCAGGACTGACCAGTATCCTTTTTGGTCACCTAGTTCAAGCATGATCCATATGTTATAGACAGGGATCCAAGCTTTTGATGGAGCAACACCAGCTTTTTTGAAGATTCGACTAAGTAGGAATGAGTGAACGACATATGCGAGAATGAGAACTATCACATAAACGACCATCAGTGTTCCTGCTATTGCAAGAGCGGTTCCTGAATCGACACTATTGGTCGTCTCTGTTGTCGTGTAGGTATACGACTGGGCTAACTGTGTTAATAAACTCATTTGGACTCCTTTTTATGGTTCTTCAGGTTATTATATCACGTCAAGAGATGGTGAAAATATCTTTTTGACCCCTGATATGGTAGTATAAATGATATGACAAAAATACTTAGCGGTAGTGAAATTGCTGAATTTATTAAGGAGCGTCAGGCTCGTCAGGTACGCGCACTTCGCCAGGCTGATCATGTTGCGCCGACTCTTGCGATCGTAAAAGCCACTGACTCTTCACCCGTTATTGAAGCCTATGTGCGTATGAAACAGCGATATGCCGCTGACATACTTATAGATACAGTTATCGAGACTGTTGATGATAATGATATGCCTGCTGTACTCGAAAAGTTAAGTTCTGATCCAAGTATTCATGGCATTATTGTTCAGCTACCATTAACTGATCCAACGAAAACTGATGAGATCGTCAATTTAATCGCACCAAGCAAAGATGTTGATGGGCTTGGCAAGGACGCAGCGTTTGATAGCGCAACTGCAGAAGCAATTAATTGGCTGTTAGTTGGTTACGGTGTGGAACTAAAAACCAAAAAGATTGTAATTATCGGTAACGGTAGACTAGTAGGTGCTCCACTGTATAAAATATGGCAATCAGGAGGCTACAATGTCACGA
The DNA here is from genome assembly GCA_039928925.1 of Candidatus Saccharimonadales bacterium. NCBI lineage: Bacteria > Candidatus Saccharimonadota > Candidatus Saccharimonadia > Saccharimonadales (SeqCode) > Saccharimonadales bacterium (SeqCode). Next base: position 7,595 of record JBDSSF010000001.1, read on the forward strand.
TCGTCGGAAGAGATGATGACCTAAAAGCAAGTCTAGTATCCGCTGACATTATAGTAACTGCAACTGGATCAGCAGGGCTTCTTACAAGCGATATGGTTGCTATTGGTGCTGTCGTTGTTGATGCGGGTACTGCAAGTGAAGACGGCGTGATCGTAGGTGATGTTGATCAGTCTGTTCGCGCCAGGGAAGATCTTACAATTACACCTGAAAAAGGCGGCGTAGGCCCGCTTACGATTACAGCGTTATTTGATCATGTGATTCGTGCAGCAACTGAATCAGCGAAAACTACACTAGATTAAGCGCTTCTTTGACACGTCCAACAACTTGACGCGGCGTAAGATCGGCTTTGACGATATAACTATGAATTCCTAATGCACGCAGGCTCTTTGGTGCTTCTTCCTCGCCTAGATTTGTAAGAATAATGACAGGAATTGTTTTACCCCAACTCTTCGCACGGATATTTTCAAGTGCTTCTGCGCCACCCATGTGGGGCATTTGTAGATCAAGTAGAATAATGTCTGGCAGGAATTTTTCAACCATAGTAACGCCACGCTCGCCGTTATCTGCAAGCTGCACATCAAAGCCATCAGCTTCAAATTTCATGCGGTACATTTGGTTAATTACTGGGTCGTCTTCGATGATAGCTATTTTGGTCATATACTAAAAATAGTATACCACAAGCAGTACCTGGACAGGTGGTGATGGTATGATAAGACCATGACAGCAGCTGAACGCTACGGCACAGAAAGACTTTCAGAAGTACCAAAAGCACCCATGTTTCGTAGTGGCAAGCACACGATCTCGTCACGCGATCCCACGCAGGGACAGGTTGTTCGTGAGTTTGCTCAGTCAATGCACACCCAGGTCTATCTTGATAAGCACTTTATTGAACCGGTTGATCTTGACGAACGGGGCATGTTTACTGATGAATATAATGACAGGGCTACATATGTAGTTGCGGAAAATGGACAGCGCTACTCGGCGTGTCGATATATCGCTGCAACAAAAAAAGAAGGACTTATGTCACTCCCTACTCCAAGGCACTTTGCACTTGATGCGAAAGAAGTGCAGGACGTCGCAGGTACACGGCTGGTTGACCTAAGAGCTTCCGAAGTCGTAGAAATATCAGGACTCGTTTCAGTAAAGCGAGAAGATAAAGAGGTAGGACATTCGGGTGACCTGAACGCAACCTGGCTTCTTCACTCTGCCGCTCTTCGTGAGTCACTTGACCAGGGGCATAAGTTATGGCTTCTTAATACTCACGAGACACTTATTCGCCAACTTGAAATTATTCTAGGTCCAGATCAGATTCATAGACTCGGTGCGCCTATGGACTATATGGGATCAATGACAGTTCCAGTTGCGATTAATCCCCAATCTGTTGTAACGAGCGCGCTCAATGATGATAGTATTCACGGAGAAGCGAAACGGCATCATCTTATGGAAGCTCTTCCCGGTGTCAATGCCGACAAATTGTCTAAAGAGACGAAGGCAGCTCTTGAACGGAGAGGAATTCCATATGTCAAAACTCCACGCCTCGAGCGGCTTGTAAAAAGTCCAAAGACTTGGGTTAATACCGCGCTCGGAGCATATGCCCTTGCAAGGGCAGCACCACTCCCAGCTATAGATCAGTTTCACGGTGATTGGCGAGTATTTTTAGCATTGGATTTAGTAACTGTTGCACCGTATACCTGGGGAATTACAACGGCTGCGACAGGTACGACCCGCCGCCGCCGTCTCGTCGGGGCTTCGGCTGCTGTTGGGGGTTTTGCGACGCCTTATGCATATCTTATTGGAACAGGGGATCATTATCCGCCAATTGTCGATGGAGCTATCGCTGGCTTTGTTGGGCTTGCGACACTACAAGAGGTTGCGAAAAATCGGAGGAATAAACGGATCTTTCGTGAATTAGAAGCAGTTAAATAGCCAGTATACGTATACCCACCTTTCACGCTATACTATGCTTATGCTATTCGAACTCTGGCTACTGCTAACGACAAATATAATTGTCGCCCTCGTAATATTAGTTGTTATGTTCGCGACAACAGTTCCACGAAGACTGAGGGTCACTTTAATACTTACAATTGGAAGTTTGGCTGCCTGGCAAGATACTGTGTATATTTCAAATAATACCCACGAGGCAGTGGAGTTTTGGAATAACCTTGCATTTGTATGGCCAGGCCTCGCTATTATTAGTTTCTTCATATTTGTGCATCAACTCGGGACCCACAAAAAGTGGCTACCGGGAAATCGGCTACATACTGTGGTGAAATATTTTCCGAATGTCGTATTAACAGTTGGCTTAACATTACAGCTTTTAGCACTTTTTAGTAATCAGATTTACGTCCAGGGAGATCAAGCCGATGTATTCGTAAGAGGAAGCCAATACATTACATATATTGTAGGGCTCCTTATGTCGCTTGCAGCAGTCGTTAGCTACGTGTTTTTAAATACACTCATCGTTCGAAAAAACTCTCGTGATCACCGGGCCATTCAAACAGTTTTCGACACGCTCATCATAGCTGTGCTATTTGGCCTTACGTTTAATGTGATTCTTCCGTTAATGACAAGTAGCCAAATGTATGCTGAATTTGGCTCTCTGACGGTTGTAATATTTGCAATCGGTTTTACGATGAGCGTCATGAGAGGACAGCTGCTCGATATTAAGTTGTATGCGGTACGTACAGTCGTCTATCTTCTCTCTATTCTGAGCCTTGCACTTATATATGCATTAATTGCATATAGCATCTCGCAGTGGATTTTAGATTACACATCAACAGCGACGCAGGGTCTGATTAATATGGCGCTTGCACTCCTGCTTGCATTTATTTTCCAGCCAATTAAGCGATTTTTCGATCGTCTGACAAATCACTTTTTTTATCAAGACTATTACAGTAGAGGTGACTTTTTCGCACGGTTTAGCAGTCTTTTGACATCAACAACAGATCTACGTGGGCTTCTTGAGCGTGCTGCGACTGAAATTAGTAATACGCTTCATTCAGAATTTGGCTTTTTTGTCGTTTATGACGATGACGGTCATTATGTTTCAGCCGGTACTGGCAAGCACGATCATTTTTCAACAAGTGACATGCATAAAATCAATGAGTATTTGCGCACTAACGGCGATCATGCAGTGATTACTGAGTTGTTCGACGACGACTCTTCGTTTCAAAGCCGCCTTTTAAATCAGCACGATGTTGCCGTTACATTGCCGCTATTTAGAGCACCTGGTGAGATTATAGGTTTTTTTGCGCTTGGTACGCATAAGAGTGGTCGTTACTCTAAACGAGACATACATACAATTGAAACGATTTCAGATGAGTTAGTCATTGCAATCCAGAATGCACTATCCGTCCAGGAGATAAAAGAGCTTAACGCAACCCTTGAGCATCGTATTGATGAAGCAACAAAAGAACTACGTGAATCAAACGCTCAGTTACAGCACCTTGATGCGACAAAAGATGAGTTTATCAGTATGGCAAGTCACCAGCTGCGTACTCCGCTTACAAGCGTCAAGGGCTATATTAGCATGGTGATTGAAGGTGACGTAGGTAAGATTAGTGGTGCACAAAAGCAGCTACTTAGTGAGGCCTTTACTAGTAGTGAGCGCATGGTGCATCTCATCAACGACTTCTTGAATGTTTCAAGGCTACAGACAGGTAAATTTATGATTGATCGTCGCGAGATCGATCTTGCAAAACTAGTGGAGCAGGAACTTGATAGTCTTCAAACAACAGCAAGGTCACACGATTTGAAGCTTCGTTATCGTCGGCCTTCACACATACCTCTTCTTTACCTTGATGAAGGAAAGCTTCGTCAGGTCATTATGAATTTTGTCGATAATGCCATTTACTACTCCCGCGAAAATAGCACGATCTCAGTGGGACTTTCAGTCGAAAATGGTGATGTGGTATTTGTCGTGAAAGACACAGGTATCGGTGTTCCGCTTGGCGAACAAAAACATCTCTTTGGTAAGTTCTTCCGCGCTACTAACGCCAGGACTCAGCGTCCAGACGGAACTGGTGTCGGTCTATTTCTCGCAAAGAAAGTTATCATTGCCCATGGAGGCTCAATGATATTTGATTCCGTTGAAGGTCAGGGAAGTACGTTCGGTTTCCGTTTACCGGTAAAGAAATTGTCTGAACCGCCGCTAGAAAACGCGCAGTAGTTCCGTGATAAGCCAGATAACGACAAGCGCGACGCCACTACCAATTAGAACTGGCTTTGCAAAACGCTTTTTCTCAAACCACCACTGACCTATCTTGCTACGGTTCGCAGCTTCAATACGAGTTATAGTAGGGCGGGTGATAGCAGCATCAACGCCTTTATAAACTTTGTTACGCTTCTTTTTTTGCTTTGCCATAATATATATAGTATAACAAAAATTACCCCCGCATGATACGGGGGTAATTTGATCTGAGCGCTGATGCTTCAGTAGGTTGAGAGCGGTCAGACTCGATTAACGTTGTGCAACTGCACGTCGGCTTGTTACGTAGTAGGCGATTGCTGCAATAAGTGCACCAAGACCTAGAACGCTTACGATGTTTTCTGTCATACCAGTTGTAGGTAGTTCAGTAACAGGTGCGGTAACACAGTCAGGACTGTTTACTGGCAATGTTTCTTTGCCTGGAACAGTACATAGTACTGGTGTTCCTGGTGCACATGTTTTACTAACAACGACATTTGCTGTGTCACTCTTATTACCATTGTTAGTTACAGCAGTTGCTGTGTTAACAAGTGTATTAACGCCACACTTTGCAAGCTTATCGTTGTCAGCAATTTTAGCTGTGAACTTGACATAAGCATTACCGGTTGGTGCGTATGCACCGATAGCAAGACCAGATGGGCTTGTAACGCCATCAATAGTCTTTGTCCATTGACCGTTAGTTTTGCTGTTTGAAACTTCAGTAGTTCCGGCAACATAACTGACGCCAGCAGGGAGTGCGTCACGGATAGCGACGTCATTTTGCTGAGTTGTACCATTATTTTTGTACTGGATTTTGTACTGAACTTCGTCACCAGGATTAACAGTTACAGATTCACCGTAAGTGTTTGCACCGTTTTTGCTGACTTGTTTAGTTACTTCAAAGTTTGGTTGATCAACTGTAAATTTATATACAACGTATCCAGCGTACTGGTTACAACCAGGTACTGTACCGTCTAATTTGTCGTAACCAAGGGGTGTACCAGTAGTAAATAAACTGTCTGGTAGTGTCGCACCGTTTACGGCACCATTGCTGTGAATCACAGCAGAGTTTGGTACGTAGCGAAGTGCAACATCACTTGTTGCAGTCGCATAAGCTTCGTCCCAGACTTGGCTAGGGTTGCTATTACTTGCACCAACAAATGATGTGATGCGAGCTTTTTCGCCGCTTTTAACTGTTGCAGGCATCTGAGTTCGCATGAATGCGTTCTTTGCAATACCAGCGTAGTTATGAGCTGCGTCGTTTAAGTTGCTTGCTGCATTGTTGTGGTAGAAAGAATACACATCGTATGTCTTACCTGGTTGTAACGTAACGTTCTCACCATAAGCACTCGCAGGTGCAGTATCTTCTTTGATTTGAACGAAGTTTCGTTCATCGCCCTGTGTTGGGTTGTTTGTGATCGAGTTAAACGTTACATACGAAGCAGGAACTTCCATTGTAAACGTTGGACGATCTGGTCCCCAGGCAAATAATGCTGCTGGGACAAGTACGGCCGCTGCAATAATTGCAAGACCAGCTGTACGTTTTGGCGCACGAGAAATCGCGGCGAAAAATTTATTCATAACATTTCTCCTTTAGCACTCCACGTGCTAGGTTTATTGGAATTAATCGAATTATATCACAATTGTTTATAAAAGTAAATACTTATGTTCTGATATGAGCAGAATTGTTAACGAACACCTACTAGGGAACACAAATCAGATCATTACAAAACATGGGTAAGCCCGGGAGCTCACCATCAACAACGTGCGTATAAATACGCGGCGTGGGAGGTGAGCCCCTGGGTTACATACTGTTATTCAACATACTACTCCCGCAGGGAGAGGGCAGCGCGACAAGCGCGGTTGCCCCCTCCCTGAGAAGTTTAGTGCTTCTGCGTTGCCCGAGGGCGACGCACGATACGACTGTTCTTGCGTCGCTTCAGCATCATTCCTCCGAAGAGGAACGGGACTGCGAAGGCTCCAGCAGTGCTGCTAGGAGTCGTCGAGGTCGACGAAGAAGTCAACGCAACCTTGGCATCCGGATCGGGACTGGAAGTCCCAGGGTCGGATGTCTCGGGGGCGATTGTCGAATCGGTGGTACTCGGTGCTTCGACCGAGCTCTCCGACGGTTCCGTCGTGGCACCAGGTGCAGTGATGTTAGTCACTTCTTCTCCTGGTGTCGTTGTCGGATTTGCCGGAGACGTCTCCACCGGTGCCACCGTTTCCGGCGGTCCTGATGGAGATGGTGCGGTCGGCTTCCCCGACTCCGATGGTTCCACTCCACCAGGCTTCGGGCACAACCCATTGCTGGGTACTGGCGTCTTCGGCGGAGCCGGAGGCGGGCAGTACTCGACTGGCGGCGTCGTCGGCGTGGTAGGCGTCGTCGGCGTCGTGGGGGTGGTCGGAGTGGTAGGCGTCGTCGGCGTGGTGGGAGTCGTCGGAGTTCCCGGCGTCGTCGGCGTTGTTGGCGTCGTCGGCGTGGTGGGAGTCGTCGGAGTCGTCGGTACCGTTGATGTAGGCGGTGTCGTCAACACAGGGGGCGTCGTCGTTACCGGCGGCGTCTTTGCGGGAGGAACCGCCGGAGTGACAGGGGGGAGAACTGTGTTTCCACATCTCACCAATGTCACAACGGTGACCTTATCCTTCTGGATGATCAGTGCACTGCGGTTACCCGAAATGCCACGCGTCCCGGTCACTCCTTCAGAGGAGTAGCCGGTGTTCATGGCATCGGCGGGGGCAAGCCCGATGAAGAGCTTACCCGTCGCGTACAGCTTCACCAGCTTGGCGTGGAGCGCCTGTCCCTCTTGCGAGATATAGACGTTGTTCTTGGTCAACAGTGGTCCGACATTGTTGGGGTCGTTCCACATGTTGGCCGCGTAGCCAAGCGTTGCGAGCGTGTAGGGATTGTGCTTCGCAGCCTCCAACAAGTTGGCGGCCTTCTGCTTCGGGGTTTCGCCCGCAATCCCATTCTCGATGAAGTTGTGATGAGCGTTGGTGGACATGTCCACCAACCACTCATTCGGGTTGGTCTTGATCACGGCTGCTGCTTTACCTGCGCCGACCGGAGTCGGCTGCTTGGTTGCAGCGGCAGCTTGTGCGGTCGAGGCCGACGATGGTGCAGTTGCCACCACCGTCGCCGGTGCAGTTGTTGCCTGACTCCCTACCACCGCATTGGCGGGAGGCGTTGCCGCCCCTCCCCATGGAAGTGAGAAGAGAATCATAGCCACAGCAATCAAGAATCCGGTGACCACGACTCGAAAGCCGAAGTCATTGGGGATTCCAAACGCGACGATGACCAGTATGACCCAGATCACCCAAAAAAGCAGGGTGATCAAGCCGTTGACGGGGTACCCGTAGGTGGTGAACAGGAGAAATCCTGCTGCCATCCATGCGAGTACGAAGAACTGCGGCAGAACCAATGCGAAGCTGACGATCCCGAGGACCACCAGTACCACTACGAAAATCCAGAACATGGTTGTCACTTTCCTTCGTTGATGGTGGGGTCCTTGGGGCTGTACTTGATGCGGAAATCACGAGCAACACGCCTGAGGCGGGAAGTCGCGGTCTCCTTCTTCGGGCTGTCCGTGTCGATCGATTCTGCACTGGGCGGATTCGGTCGACGGGTCGGACGAACAGGTCGAGCGACGGGCTTTGCTGGAGTACGGGGTGGCACGCCCATGAATGAGGCGCTGACCACGTCCTTCACTCCAGTGAGGATGTCGCTCTTGTTGTCGTCCGGACCACTGAGAAGCTGGCTGCGCAGGCTCTGCGTGAGGGAATCGGATGCAGCGGAGTACCGCTGCAGGAGTTCCCCGTAGAGCTTGTTGGCATTTGTCAGGTCGTCGTTCTTGATGAACTCCCTGACGACCACGAAGATCGACCACCACTTCTTGCCGATGAGGTTGTACGCATCGGTGAGATTGGCAATGGTCTCGGTGGTCTTCGGGTCGCTCGCTCCGAGCTGCGTGAGCGCTTCGATCTCCGTTTTGAGGGTGACACGGAGCGCTTTGCGCGTCTCGTTGAGCCCTTCCGGGCCGCCGAGGCGAGCGTGCAGTTCGGTTTTCGTGTACTTCATTTCGGTCATTTCGTACCCTTTCAAGGTGTTTGCGACGGCACGATGCCATCGGTTGCACCCAGGTAAGGGTCAACAGTCAATCGACAAATATCGACTGGCTGTTAACCCTTACGGGTAGAAGAGCTATAGTATATGAATAAACAGTATGTCTTCTACGGATAAATAAATCTATCACGTAGGCGCTGCAAACTGCAGCATTATACGGGCAACTAAGTTGTACGCACGATGCTACAGGTTACAGCAGTTAGGACATGTGCTGTAATGATCTGATTTGTTAATGTTCCCACCCGCACATTTAGATTTCTCGAACGTACGAGTGATGTTACTAATCTATCATATTATTGCTAAAATGTCAATGGTCTGTGCTATTTTAAAATCATAAAAAAGTATGTCCTACTACGGGTAGCGTAGCTGTTCACTATAGGTATACTATATATGTAATATTTGACATATATTGTCAATAAGCGTATAAACATATATCAAGCACGTCTAGGGAAATCCCTTAGGCATAGTGCGGCACAGAGGAGTTGGTAGCGTATGTCCATCGACAACCGTTCTTCAACCGGAGAATTGTTGCAGGAGCTGTCACAACTGCTGAACGATCGTCTTTCACGAGGCGACCGGAGGCGACTTCGGTGCGAATCGTCACTCGAGCTCAAGGCGGAAACGCTTCTCGACGTGGTCATCGGAGATACGGTGACCATGGGTGTTCTCACCAAACTGGCGACCGTCAAGTCGTGCCAGCTGAGCGCAATGCGTGACGCGCTGCGGATCGTCCGTGACGGTGCGTCTGTCATCGAGTCGCAGCAGCCCGAACCCGATCTGGTCAGCCAGACCTGATCCTCTGTCCCGTCGGTGAAGTGTGTGTAGATCTATCCACACACTTCACCGACACTGGTTTTTACTGATGGCCCCTTGAAAAAGGAGGCTTTTTTTGTTACAATCGCTTAGTTAATTACACGTATGGTCTCATCGTCTAACGGTTAGGACACCAGGTTTTCATCCTGGCAATCGGAGTTCGATTCTCCGTGAGATCACCATATGAGATTTTTCCATCGACAACAGTTTAAATACAGAATTCACCCCTGTGAAAAGGGGTGTTTTTTGTGTTCCATAATCTAAATCATCGTAGGTTGGTAGTGTATCGAACAATACACCAAATAACTGGGCTTTCTTGTGTGGATCGGACTGTTTTAACAGTAGTAGATCTAAGTGTTCCAGGAGATACCGTACCCGTACCAGTATTTGATCGATATTCATTGGTTTTTTGTTCTTCATCCCTAATTTCTCCTTCTCTAGCTTGATTATATTGTTATGAATCCGCTCTACTTCGTTCTCTAGGTAAGCTATAGCCGTTGCATTAGACAGCAGCATAATCTTACTCATTGTTGCCTCGGCCTCGTTCCTGAGCTCCTGAATATGCTTATCCAGAGCTTTTTGTCCATCGCCAGTCAACATGTGGCGATGTTCAAACTCACTGCGTACAGTGGCAAGAAGTAAGTCTACCTGCTCCTGGTTCACTTTAATACGGCTAATAAATTGTGTGATTCGCTCGTCCATTTGGTCTTTTGGTATACGAAAGTAGTGACCCTTATTGCTACAGTGGTAGGCAGGATAATATTTCCCTGTTTTCCCCCGAGAGGCGCTGCCAAGTAAAGTACCTCTACACTCGGGGCACAGCACGAATTTCTTGTAAGGAAAATCAGGATTATTCATAACTTTCTCTACCAGGTGTTTTTTTGGGGCTTGGCGTTGAATCTCGTATTCACCATCGGCTGCGTTGTAGGCAATATACTTCTTGCCTCGATTAGCTCTGTTGAATAGGTCCGTTGTTATAAGACCGTCAAAGACACACTTCACTGGAGCGTAGTTTGTCCATTTCTCGACATTGATACCTGCATATATCGTATTTTGGATAATACGCTGCATACTTTTGACAGTGAGTATGTTGCCACCTTTCTTTGCAATTATTCTAGTAAGGTCATCGGTATGGCAAATATAGTGTGTCCGTGTGTGATAGCCTGCGTCATTAAGCTTGTCGACTATCTCCTGATCGTTCAATAGTCCTTCTGCACGAAGTTCAAACATCATTTTAATAAATACGGCTTCTTCAGCACGCGGTCGTAGTAACGTACGCTTTCCCTGGTTGGTGTCTACCTTCTCGCTATTGTATCCATAGGGTGGTTGGCGCATCCAGTAACCATTTTTCGTATAACGGATTTCCGCGCCTATCATACGGCTCATGATGTCGCGAAGTTCATCTTTTGAGCGTTCAGCTTCAAGTATCTCTGACTTTTTGGTTGGGTTATAGATACTCCATTTATATTCAAAGCCAAGGTGATCAAGGGTGTTAATTTGTTGCGAGCCGATAACCCCATATATATCAACGAGTTGAACGCCACTCGACTCTAGCTGAGTCTTTAGTATATCGTAGCTGAGGGAACCACCACGAGTGAACCGATCTATTGACTTGATTATAAACAAATCGATGCCATTTTTGGACTTCTTGCAGTAGTCGACTGCTTCTTGCATTGGCTGCTGCTCTTTGCTGGCGGACTCCATAAAGACAAAGATCTTTTTAATCGTGATGCCTTTTGTTTCGGCAAAACGCTCAATCTGCTCTTTTTGTGCCTCAGGTGAGTCTCCGTCGGTACCTTGTTTAGTGGTAGAGACACGAATCGCCGCAATGGCACCTTTACCGCTTAGATCAGAGTGCATACAGTCTCTCTCACAACAGCTCTTTCTCGACTATTTCAAGCAGGAGTGCTGCGAGGTAGTCAAGCCGTTCAGATGCGTCAGCGTAGACCGTTTCCGGTGGCAATTGCTTGTTTTGTGATCCTATAGGTCTACTCATATCTACCCTCATAGCTTACCTTATATGGATAATTATACTACACAAATAGGGATAGTATCAACAGATAATCGTTGTATTTTATTCTAATACCGTACTTAGAAGTTTATCCATCATTCTTATCTGTTAATATTGTTTATTTATGTTCTCTCTTTTATACTACGTATACTATGAGCAACAGAAAACTCAACACTAAACAAATCAACATTCTCAAAACTGCATACCTATTCAGATATCTCACAACAGATAACATCGCAAAACAAAAAAACCTAACGCAGAACTCAGCCTATAGTGCATTAAAAATATTACATAGAAATGGCTATCTCGGCATCAAATATAATAAAAACTATAGGCTGATGAATAAGTCAGCTCGCTACTTCTTAACACCACAAGCTATAAAATATCTTCGTCAAGCGGAGCTAGGGCTAAACGAGGACGTGCTGAGTGCGCGGATGAGAGAAAAAACTAAGTCAACAGTCTTCGTCGACTATCAAGTCGCTGTGCATACGGCCTACCTCGAAATCAAAGAAGCATTGGGTGATAGCGCCGTTATACAAACGGCAACTGAGCTCTCATCTATCGACGCCGTGATAAAGCCGTATCCCGCATTGTACGTACAGAACAAGAAGGAACACTTCTTTGTTGAGCTGACTGATGCTCAGCCGCTATTTCTCGTTAAAAAGCGTATTCGAAAGTATATTGAAGACTATGATTCTAACGAGTGGGACTGGGAGACGTATCCCAATGTGCGCATTGCCCGCAGACTAAAAGGAGAGAGAAAGAAGCTGATGGCGTACGTAGAAGAAAAAATGGATGACAGTTACTTTGATGAAACCGATATAACGTTTGAGGTCGTTCCGCGAGTAATTACTGTTATTGCTGAGTCAATTAGGTAAGCAGGGTATTGTAAGAGTCGCTCAGTTTGAAGTGATGCCTACTGGTGCTTGACTCCTCGCCCCAATCCCCGTATCATTAAACCAATAGCATATTCAAGTTAAAAAGGACATATATAAGCTCCTATGGCAGCAAGGCTCCCAACACCTGGTCAAGATAGCGGCACTTGGGGCACTATTCTCAATGACTTTCTTGATGTTTCTCATAATCCTGATGGCACACTGATCTCGACAGCCGTTACTCAAGCAGGAGCAGGTACTTACACTAAACCAGGAAGTGGCATACCTGGAACTGACCTTGATACTGCGACACAGACTACTCTTACGGCCGTAGCCTCCAAATACACGAAACCAGGTCCCGGTATCCCCGCGACTGATCTCACTACTGCCGTCCAAAACAGCCTCGCTGCTGCAAGCACCGCTATACAGACAGTTAACACCAAGACGCCTACGAGCGGAAACGTTACCCTCAATGTTGCCGACATCGGTGACGTTCAAGGTGGTACCGGTGCGACGAATAACCAAGTACTCGTCTATAACAGCACGACGACCAAGTGGGCGCCCGGAACTGTTTCAAGTACTACTGTGACAGACGCAACAGCCGGAGCTAAAGGTATCGTACAACTCGCGGGAGATCTTGCTGGAACAGCTGCAGCCCCTACCGTACCTGGATTAACGAGTAAAGCTCCTCTGGCTAGTCCAACCTTTACCGGCACAGTGACTATACCTACTCCAACAAACGGTACTGACGCCGCAACAAAAACATACGTAGATACCCAAGTCAGTAGCGGTACAGCAGACGCTACAACGAACACTAAAGGTAAAGTACAACTCGCGGGAGACCTGGCGGGTACGGCGGCACTTCCAGTAGTTGCTAAAGTAAATGGAGTCACTGTAACGGGTACACCAACCACAGGGCAAGTCCTGACGGCAAGTAGCACCTCTGCTGCAGCTTGGTCTAGCCCTGCCGCTGGTGCAGGTAACGCAACCTCTAGTACGCTTGGTATTATCCAACTCGCTGGCGACCTCGGCGGGAGCGCTACAGCTCCATCGGTCGTACGAGTAAACGGTGCTGCACTGAATGTTGCAGCAGTCACTAAGACCTCTGCCTACACTATCACAGCTAACGACACTGTTATCTTGGTAGACGCTACATCTGCTACATTTACATTAACGCTGCCAACAGCAGCTGGATACGTCGGTCGCTACACAATTGATGCCATCTCGGGAGGAAACAATCTTGTAACAGTAGCCGCTTCTGGCGGACAAACAATTGATGGTGCGGCAACTACTACCATTGGAAACCAAGCGTCTGGTGCTCCATGGAGTTCTGTCGATCTTATTTCAGATGGATCTAACTGGAGAACGGTGTAGCTATGGCTCATAAAGCAGCAAATCATTATCGTAAACCTACTGCCCAAGGAATTATTTCATGAGTAAAGCAAACTTACCGTTATCGACACTTAATGCCACGTATGCGCAGATTCCCGACGGTGCTATGCGAAATACCCCGCGTGCGCTCATTCCGGTCAACACTGGAATTGTCACTACGTTCCAACCGGGACACGGGTTCCACGATATTGGCACCACTGCCGCATCTGTCAGCGATGACACCACTGATTACCTCAGCGGTTCGCAGTCGCTTAAGGTGGTCACAAAAACCGACGGCACTACTGCGAAGGTCGACAACTCCGCCCTTACCATCAATGCGACCGCTATGTCATTTAGGGTGTTGGTAAAGGTTGATGATGCTACTAACCTTGCGACCTGGCTATTCTATGTAGGGAACGCGGCGCTATCTTCGTCATATCAGTGGTTTATAGCCCAGACTGATCCGTCGCTTACTAAGGCGCAGCACTACGTTAAGGCTGGCGAGTGGGTATGGATCACGTTTGGATTCCAAGACGCAGGTATTGTCGGTACGCCGGACAGGTCGGCGTTGACACACATCAGGCTCGCTGCTTCTGCGGCGAATGGTAGCTCTATTACCGTTCACTTCGGTGGGATTGCGTTGGTGGATGAATCGACCGCGTTTCCGTCCGGGGTTGTTTCGTTTTGCTATGACGACTCGCTAGAGTCCACCTACACCCAGGCTAGGGTTGCGCTAGATAAGTACGGCTGGGTGGGTACTGAGTATGTGATCTGTGACCTTGTTGGTTCCGGTGGGAAATATATCAGTCTCGCTGATTTACAGACGCTGGAAGATGCTGGCTGGACTGTGGGGGCGCACTCGTACACCCTTGCCGACCATGCTACGGGCTTTACTAATCTAAATACGCAGCAACTGACTGACAACCTGCGCAATATGCGTCGTCAACTTACCGCATGGGGACTCCAGGGTGGTGACCACCTTGCCTACCCCGGTGGTGGGTACAACGCTGCCGTTTTGGCAGTAACCGACCAATTCCATACCTCGGCGCGCACAGTGAACCACCAAACCTTGGAGACGCTCCGACCTTCGGACGCGCTGAGGATTCGATCCGCATCGTTGGTTAACACAACAACAGTAGCGTATATCAAGAACCTAATAGACAACGCGCTGGCCAGTAAGGGCTGGCTCGTTCTCACATTCCACGATTTGGTTACGACAGCAACGTCCAGTGATCAATATGCCATTGCGGACCATCAGACGATTGTTGATTACTGCGCAACGGTAGGGATTCGGGTGAGTTCGGTCGCGGATGTCATGTCCCGGATGAATGCACCGGTCCCGGTTAGCGGCTACACCACCGCACAGCTCGTCAACCAGACACTTGGCAACACCTCGACCCGAATCGGGTGCTACCCCTACAGGATCAGTTCACCGGTCGCTACCGCTGTAACCGCAGGTGATCTGAACCTTGTCTGTTTCACTCCGGTTGTGGATATCACAATCACCGCGATGTCAGCCATGTCAGGCTCTACTGCATTCGCCGGATCGACATTGACTAGGATAGGACTGTTCACTACTGATCCATCTACAGGTGCAATCACTCTGGTGGCTGCGACTGACAGTGACACGACACTTTTCACTGCACCGAGCACTGTTTACCGCAAGGTACTCGGTACCACTGGCGGTCTCCCGACCGCTTACACTCTCAAGGCAGGACAGCGATACGCAGTCGGCGTCCTCGGCGTTGGTCTGAGTGCCGGATCACTGTTCATGGGTGCAATTAGTAGCGTCCTCACTGCTCGGCTCCCAAGAATGTGCGGTAAAATCGCCTCACAAACCGACCTGCCCCCGACCGCGACTATCGTGGCTACCCCGACGCCAATCTGGGCAGAAGTCGGCTAAACAACTGGTAAGTATTAGCGACTGAGGGCTTACTATAATCTCGTAGCCATTCGCTCCACGAAGCTCACGTTCTGCGCCACTCTCAAGCACACCGCAGCTAGTCCATTAGTTGCTTAAGTCTATTTTGGTGCACCTAGCGTTCTTGTATTGAGTAATCAGCAAATATTGTAATAATCTAGTAATCGGCGTTAAATAACACATACTGAATCGTAGTTATTCATTACTACGAACGCTCAGTTAATTAAGAGGACATCATACATTAGTACATATAGCATAAACAGTATGAGGGATACCCCTTGTGCTATAGTATTAGGTACAATAATATGAGTATAATGAGTACAAAACATATACTATGAGTACGGCTCGTTTACCGGTACCCGGCGGAGACGATGGTGATTGGGGAAATATACTCAATGATTTTCTTACCGTCTCGCATAATGCGGATGGTGTACTTCTTCCAAGCGCCGTTACAACTGCTGCAGTCGGTAACCTTGCTCCGCTAACAGGCGGTAAAGTTCCCTCAAGTAATCTCGGTTCTGGAACTGCCGGGAGTAGCAACTTTCTTCGCGGTGATGGCATCTGGGCAGTGCCAAGTGGTGCGGCGGCATCTGCAGCAACAACTACGAGTGTTGGTCTCATTCAGTTATCTGGGGATTTGGGAGGCAGTGGCACTATCGCTACCAATCCTGTTATCTCTGATGGTGCCATAACGAACAGTAAGCTTGCCAACGGTAGTATTAGCACCAACAAACTGGCGGCTGGTTCTGTCACTACAAACGAGATAGCTGACGCCACGATAACAGACACTGATATAGCCGCCTCTGCGGGCATAGCTCGAACCAAATTAGATACCAGTACTCAAACCAGTCTTGGAAAAGCCGATACCGCGCTCCAAACTGCACCCGTAACAAGTGTCGCGGGCAAAACAGGTGACGTACTATTAGTAAGTTCTGACGTGGGGCTGGAAAACGTTGATAATACCAGTGACGTAACTAAAAATAGTGCTACCGCCGCCCTTACCAATAAATCCATTTCAGGTGCTAGCAACACATTATCTGCCATTCCCGAGTCTGCGGTGACCAATTTGCCGGCTGACTTAGCCGCCAAAGCGACTGATACTACTGTAGTACATCTGGCTGGAACAGAAACGATTACGGGTGATAAAACGTTTAGCGGCGCCATAACGGTAGCGACTCCTATAAATCCTACTGACGCTTCAACGAAATCGTACGTCGACACCACCGCTATCAGTCATGCAGTTACTGTGCGCACGGGAAGCTATACCGCCTCCGCTACAGACGAAATTATACTTGCCGACACAACTACTACTGGATTCACTATAACGTTACCATCGGGCGTAGTGAATGGTAAGACATACGACATTAAAAAAATAGATAACTCCGCTCACGCCGTTACTGTTGTACCGAGTAGTGGTCAGATTGATGGTAGTAGCTCTGCAGTAGTCAAAGTCCAATATGCAGCAGTAACCTGTATAGCGAGTGGGGGCAATTGGTATGTTATTTAACTATACTAAGGTACGAGCATGAGCTATAACCCTCAGAATCCGAATGGTTCGGCAATAAGCACTAATTCAGCGCCAGTTGTTATCGCAAGCGACCAATCGGCCGTCCCAATTACCGTAGGTTCGTTGCCACTGCCAACAGCTGCCGCCACTAGTGCCAAGCAGCCAGCTTTAGGTACGGCCGGTACACCTTCAGCTGACATTTTGAGTGTCCAAGGTGCAACTAGTATGACACCACTAAAAGTGGACGGCTCGGCCGTTACGCAACCCATATCTGGCAGTGTCACAACAACTCCATCCGGTACGCAAACGGTAACCGGCACAGTAGCCTCGACCCAGTCAGGCATATGGACAGTGCAGCCTGGCAACACTGCGAATACTACGGCCTGGCTTACAGCAGATACGGGCACCAAAGCCACTAATACTGCCGTCCCAGCCAGCGCTAGCTATAGCGGCTTATTAGCCCAAACGGCAAACCCTGCGGCTGCAACTGCGGGAAACTTGGTAGGCGCGCTAGCCGACAAACTGGGCAAACAGGTCGTGGTTGGTTCTATCCGCGATCTTAAGGCAAATCAGATAACAACTATCACGGCATCAACTGCCGAGACCACAATCGTTACCGCTGTTGCTAGTTCATTTTTAGATCTATATGGTCTAATCGTTACGAACACTTCACCAACGGCAATAAATGTAGTCATAAAAGACGCTACCGCTGGTACAACTCGTCTGACTATTGCCGTACCAGGCAATGATACTCGTGGTTTGATGCTCCCTGAAAGCGGCGCAATTAAACAATCGGCCGTTACAAACAACTGGACCGCTACCGTATCTAACGCGGTAACTTCAGTAATCATAACTGCCCTGACGGTAGCCAATACCTAATGGCTTCGAGGTTTTGGGTTGGTGGTGTCGGGTCATGGACGGCAATTGCCACAGCGAACTGGTCGGCTACGAGTGGAGGTGCCGCTGGAGCAAGCGCTCCGACTACATCTGATGATGCGATTTTTGACACTAACTCAGGCATAATATCTGGGAGTATCATCACAATAAACGGTGGGGTTTGTTTGTCGTGGCAAGTGGCAGGCCCTGCGGTTAAATATTCTGTTTTTAGTCTTGGATCTAATTTTTCTCCAATTGGTTCAGTGATATTAAATGGTAATAGTAGCCTCAATCGTATCCAAATTGTTAGTAATATCCCAGGTACTTCTCGCACGATAACTATAGGCACACTAGCAGCAATGAGTAACATAGATTTTATGGACACTATTGGAGCTGGCGCAGCTACACCGTTTACTGGAACATCAATTGGCGATTGCCAAGGAAACTCTGGTATTACGTTTGATGTGTCGAAAACACTGTATTGGTACGGCAACGCAGGTGTCGCCTCTGATGTAACCAAGTGGTTTCTAGCAAGTGGTGGGGCGGGAGGTGCTGGAAGAATACCTCTAGCCCAAGATGATCTCATCTTCGATGCAAATTCTTTTTCGCTCGCTTCTCAGACCATCACCTTTGATATGCCAGCTATGGGTCGGAGTATAGATATGTCAGCTGTCAATAAGACGGTATCATGGGCTGACACGAATGCAATCGGGCAATCCTTTTACGGGAGTTTATTCATGCCACCTACAGCCCTGTCGGTCTTGAGCGGAGTATCCTATATTTTTGGTACTGTAGGACTTATCGCGAGGGGTCGAGGTAGTTATACGCTAGGGGGTGTAGGTGGCGTTCACTATGGAGCTGGACTTATCATACTTGCTCCCGGTGGAACTTATACGCTGAGTGGTAATATCGGAACTGGTAATGCGAATTTCAGTATTACGGCTGGGACCTTGGATACGAGTGTTAATAGCTATAGTATTCGCTGTCTTGGTCTGGTATCAAGCGGTGCTTTAACTAGGTCGGTTATCTTGAATAATAGTACTGTCAACGTGCAAGGATTGACTATCTTTTCGCTGACAGCCGTTTCTTTTACCGTAACAGGATTAACAGTCAGCGCCGGTAACACTACTATCAATCTTGTTGACTCCCAGCCAGCTAGTAGGAGTTTTGTTGGCGCTGGGCAAAGTTTCGGAACTCTGAATTATACAAATGCTGGCTCATCAGGAAGTCTCGTAGTCACGGGGGCTAATACTTTCACTACTATCAATGTCGGCACGGGTCGCACGCTAACACTGCCGAGTAGTACAATCACAACGGTCACGAACTTTAACGCGGCGGGTACGAATAACGGCTACGAGTACTTTCCTGGAGCAACTGGTAGTCTTGTATCAACTCCGAGCGCTATAGCACTGCAAATAACGGGCGATATCGACCTGCGCTGTTACATGGCCGCTGATAACTACACGAATAATCCAGTAGTACTAATCGCTAAAGAATCGGATACCGCCCATCGGTCCTACCGATTTGAACTAAACTTACAAAAGCTGCAACTCATGCTATCGGCTGATGGTATCGCTCAGAATCTCACTACGAGTTCAACCAACATACCGTTTGCTGCCAGCGCTGCCGGCTGGGTAAGAGCAACCTGGGTAGCTTCGACGAATATCGTGCAGTTCTTTACTTCTGCTGACCCAGTTTTTACGGCACCTAGCTCTGTTAGTTGGACCCAGTTAGGAACGAACCAAACTAATGCTGTAGCTTCCATATTTAATTCAACCTCACCAGTCGAGATAGGCACCAGAGATGGGGGTATTATCAGCTTTTTCCCTGGCAAAATGTATAGGGCACAGATTTTGAGCGGCGTTGGTGGAACGGTTGCATTTGACGCAAACTTTACGACCAAACCCTTCGGGGCTAATAGCTTCACTGAATCGTCTGTTAATGCTGCTACGGTGACAATAACGGGTGCTGTGGCGCAAGCGGGTGATGGCCGAACCGCTATAAATGCCTCTACGTCTGGTACGGCAGCTACGCTCTCGAAGGCTAGTGGTGTCGTCTCGGCCGATTACCTCACAGTTCAAGACTCTACCGCTAATGGGGGCGCCACATTCTATGCGGGGTCAAATTCCAAGAATGTTTCTAACAACACTGGCTGGATATTTACTTCTCAACCCGCGACTGCTATCGGTGCAACATCACTGATGATGGGTGTTGGTTAGTACGCTTTCCTGTCCAATATAGCAATTATTGTACGACCGGTATGAAATGCCATTGCTTGCAGCGTAGGAGGTGATGCTTGAGATCATAAATTTTCTGGATATGCAGTAAATACTATGCAAGTACGTCTCTCAACTTCCAAAACTATTTTGATGGAATAAGACGGGTTTATGGTAGGCTTGTATGATGAATGGATCAGTTGCCAGCTCCTGCGGCTAAAGCCGCAATGCAGACTCATATGATTCAGTTGTTACTCTGACCGCTTCTTCATAGCTTATGCCACTAATAAAGTCAGGGCAGGGTCACCGCTACCTGCAACATAGCAACGCCAACTGTGTCGGGCACTTCAGGGTATGTTTCTCTAGGCGTTAATATACTGTATGGCGTTTAAAGGTAACATTATCTACTGAATCACAGCCTCCAGTAAAGCGCGAGTCAATGAAAGGAGCTTATGGTATACTATACCTAAATGAGTAAGCCTAATTTATCACTGTCTACACTCAATGCCACACATGCGCAAAAACTAGCAGGGACTCGAAGCAATAAAAATATAGGCTATCTTTCATGAGTAAAGCAAACTTACCGTTATCGACACTTAATGCCACGTATGTAACGCATGCGGCAACATCGTCTCGTTTCGCTTTATCTTCACTTGCATGGCAAGGATTATACGCAAGAACACAGCCAGTCGTGAACGTACCAGGTGGTCACACCGGGACATATCGTCCCGTCGCGGTGGATCCCAATTTCTCAGGTGTAAATGGTACGGGTCGTCTCTGGGGTGTATCAAATGCTCATGGCTATATAGTATTTACTGATGATGACGGAGTTAATGGTACTGCTACTACAGCGAACCCGACCACTGATGCAGTACCATCCGGTGTAGTAGGTATGTACTTTGCAACTGATAGCAGCGCGAATAAGTGGGTCTTTCTAGTCACCGGTACTAGTGCTTCGGTACCATCTTCAGGGGAGATATGGCGCTCACCAGCACCGAGTGCGACAGGTACGGGTTTAGTCTGGACCTGCGTGTGGAGAGCAAACGGTCTGGCACTGGGTCCAGGTAGTAGCGCGGCATTTGCACCAGTCAACTCAACCATGCGCAATGGTTCTTTTGCAGTTGATCCATCTGGACATGCTTTTGCCCTTACCTACGGTTCGCCGAACGCAACTCAACAATTTCCTACACTATCCGATGGCATTATGCGGGCTGGCTCGAACCGCTTAACTTCACTTGGAACGAAGTTTTCGGCATCTATGATTGGACAAGTTGTCACGGTATCAGGTGCTGGTGCGGCCGGTAGTACCTACACGGGCACAATCACGTCAATCGAATACACCTGTCAGAATATAGCCGTATTGAATACCCCAGCTGCGACTGATTCATCCGCCGCAACAATTACTTTTACAAATACAACACTGGGGGCCGGCGTCTGCGTAGGTGGTCCGGCGATTTACCACTCGGCGAATATCTTTACTGCGACAGCTGGAAGTGTGACGTGGACATTATCTAAGCAGTGGCCACAAGCAAAACACGGACACGCCGTTAAAATTATTGGTGGTTACCCGTGGGTATCACTCGGTGATATGGGTGGTACTGCTCAACCATACATCCAATTCCCTGATATTGGTATATCCCGTGCAACGTCGCTCACGTCTCCAACTGTGTGGAGCAACCCTGGCGTCGCAGGAAGTGGCGGCAGCGGGACAACCCGAGACGTCATATCTTTCTTCCCAGTAACTTTCAATGGAAAAACGGTAATTGTTGGGGAGTCTGACGGGAGTATAAACGATGGACCACTTGTATTTCCGTCCGCTGCACCTGGAGTATCTGCTGCAGTGACGGCTCTCCATCAGATACCGTTTGTCTACGGACAAACGATGCGATCGATGGGTCTCACTCCAGAGAATAATCTGATCTGGGCGGGCGTCTCGGAAAATGGAGCCCATGGTACTGCCGACTCCCTATGGATGAGCGCACCGCCATTTGATACGCCGCACCTCCTAGAGGACGTAAACTCAGCAACTCTCATTTCAAGCCAAATCCTGAGTGATGCGGTGATTTCAAATGGGTACTGGTGGGCGGGCACATATCGGATAGCTTACGACAAACTTATCGGTCAGTAATGTGAGAACTCTTGTTTATGTTGTTACCTAAAATCTTAAGCTTTTCTATATACTTATTGAATCATATGTGGTGTTATAAATTAGTCTCAAAAAGACTAGAAATCTAGATAATTGTCGCTTAACAGTAACGTCTGTGAGTTATTTGCTATAGTACATATATGGTATTGCATATTAAAGTCTACGAAACCAAGAGTGGTCAGACGCCCGTAGAAACCTTCATTAAAGGCATGCAGCCACCAGCTCAAGCAAAACTAGCTCGTCTCCTCACTATGCTTGAAGAGTTTGGGGCAGAACTTAGTATGCCGCACTCTAAACCACTTGGTGATAGCCTCTACGAACTACGAATACGTGGCAAGCAAGAGGTACGTGTTTTTTATATATTCGCTGTAGCCCGACACATTTATCTTCTCCATGCCTTTCAGAAAAAAACCCAGACAACACCGAAGAAAGAGCTAACCATCGCCAGACAGCGTCAAATAGAAATCGAGAGTATACCGTAAAAGGGATAATCCTATTGACTGTATTATAACTTATAAGTTATAATACAGCACAAGATAACGAAAGGACACTCATGAAAGACTGGAAGACAATTAAGCAAGAATTACTCAAGAACCCTGAGGTTCGTACGGCCTACGATGAACTTGAACCGGAATATAAACTTGCACACAGTCTGATCAAGGCACGCATCGCTCAAAAGATGACCCAAGCAGAGCTCGCAGAACGAGCAGGCGTCAGTCAGGTGATGATAGCCCGACTTGAGAGTGGCACCAACAACTCAACCGTTGGGACAGTGAGCCGAGTTGCTGCTGTACTGGGTAAAGAACTGAAACTGGTCGCTGCTTAGCAGCTTCCTTAGGTACCTAGCCCTAGCCGTCAGGGCACTGCTACCCAGATATAGTAAAATTTAAAAAAGAGGGCTCAAACAAGAGCCCTCTTTTGTATATACCAATAACCTTATAACAACAGGAGGCCGTTCGCGGTAAAACCATCATAAAACAACTCATACTAAACCCAAACCATTTCCTAACAAAACAAAAACCAGATCCCTTGCGACTCGCCTACATTGGCTTCTTGTCACGCTACAACGGCTATACCCTCGCATCCTACCGGCTTCATCTGGAGCTCTGGTTCCGTTGGTGTAGTATCCACCATCTACCGCCACTGCAGGCCAAGCGAGCACACCTTGAACTATGGCTCCGAAGCTTAGAACAAGCAGGGTTATCCTCTTCCACACGGGCACAGAAGTTCGGCATTATCCACTTGTTCTATAAATATGCTCGGATAGATCGGATTATTCCAGAAAGCCCAACTGAACACATCACGCGCCCTCGGGTGCTTAGTGGCTCCCGCAAGCTCACCTGGTTGCCAATTCTTGACTCTGTAGCCCTGCTCAGTGTCGCCATGAAGACTGGTGAGCGCGAGCATGTCATTGTGGTCATCCTGAGTCAGATGGCACTCCGTGTCGGCGAGCTGTGTTCTTTGAACGTCAGTTCCATTCAGCGCAACCAAGGCTGGCATGTACTTCGCTTCAAGGGTAAGGGCGGCAATATCTACGAACGAGTCATACCCATCCAGGTTATCTCCGATCTAGAGAAGCTCATCGATGGGAAAGACCCAGATGAACCGTTAGTACTCAATACCCGTGGTGACCGCATGAACCGAGCATCGGTTGCTCGACTGGTGAATAAGCTGGCTGCAAGAGCTGGTATATTTCGGCCAATTACACCGCATGGCTTACGCCGCTCAGCCGCTACCAACATGCTGGCTCAAGGTATACCACTGCGAGATGTCCAATTGCAGTTACGCCATGTCGATCCAAAGATGACCATGCGCTATGACCAAGGTAAGAATAGTATAGATAGGTCCGCAGTCTTGCCGTATGCCTCGAGTCAGTATGGGATGTTATATACCAACTAGACGTATGAGAAAAAGATAAAGAGACGGGGTATTTGTTTTAGTGAGATACTATCGTCTCGCCGCTCATTGGCTCTTGAGCATCCACGCCTGTTATACGGCAGTAAAAGTTATAGGCCGAAAGGTTTGAGATTTCACCCTTTTCGAGGTACGGCTCGAAGAGGGGTAGCAGTAATTCTTCATCCTTCGGGCTGCCTGTTCGGAATACTATAATGGTACCGACATTCGCCAAGATGATATTCACTAGTTTTTGGTCGTTTTGCTGCTGAGTGGATTGCTCAGCCATTGTTAAGTACACCTTATACTTACGTGATTCACTGAGCATCTGCGTGAATGATAGCGTTGCGAAGTTTTGAAACTCATCGACGTAAAGATAGAATGGCTTACGGTCATCTTGTTTTTTCTCAGAACGTTTGAGAGCGGCCAATTGCAGTTTGGCGAGGATTGTTATGCCGAACAGCATAGACGTATCCTCGCCTAAGCGTCCTTTACTAAAATTACAGATCAGAATCTTGCTATCAAGTATCTCACTGAAATCGATGGTAGACTTCTCTTGCTCCAACATAGCCCGAGCACTGGCAGAGAACAAGAAGCGACCAATCTTAGCAGTGATACCGGCAGCCATTTTAACCTTCTGCATACTGCCAGCTTTGCCAAGCTCATTTTTCCAGAATGCTTTCAGATCTTCGTCCGTAAGGTTATTGATAGCATTCTTGGCAAATTTACCATCGTTTAGTAAACGAAAGATAGTAAACAAGGTTGGTTTTTCAAGAGTGAGTGCTGTCTGCGTTGCATTGCGTAGAATGTATTCAATACGGTGGCCACCACTATCATCCTCGGAAAATATCTTGCGCATGACCGAAATAACTGACTCTGTAACACGGTCCTTTTCGCGGAGTAAATCGTTACCCGTGAGGCCGTCGGGTAGTTCAAGGAGATTGATACCAATCGGGTGATCAAGATCGTCCGGGTTGAGATAAATTAAATCTTTTTCTCGCTCTTTTGGAATGTATTCAAGTAGTTCCTCTGCAAAGTCACCATGCGGATCAATCACCGCGACACCTTTGCCGTTACGGATATCTTGTATAATCTGATACTTTAATAACGTTGTCTTACCGCTACCGGTACCGCCTACTACGTACATATGTCTTTCTCGTTCTGGTATCATTAGCCCGATCAATGTCTCGTTGCCATGGTATTTGTTCACGCCAATAATGACATCGAGATCAAGGTGTCCGTGTAAGCTGACTGGCGCAGGTAACACTCGGCTGTGCGTGCGCATCATGCCTTCGGTGCGTATGATGCCATACGGAAAGTGGAATAACGTTGCTATCTCTGACATGCTGAGTACGGAACTATTGTATGGGAGGATAGAGCCGAGCCGACGGCTAAATAATAGACCAAGGTAGCGTTGGCGTGAAAGAGGAGATGGCCAGCGTGAGAGCTCAAGACGCTGGAACCCTTTTGTATTGAGTGTCTCTAGTGAAGCCGTGAATTCATTTGTCAGGGCTGCTGCACGGTCTGGAGAAGAAACACTGAGACGTATGTCCGTCTGCAGTAACGGTTGTTCAAGTTTAGCGGCGACATTGTCATAGATAGTTGTTTCAAGACGCGTAAGCTCTCGCTCGGCACGTTCCTCGAATAGACTAGGTAGCCAGAGTACTAAGGCAAGAACTAACCCAATTTGCCACTGATGCGTCAGTCCTCCGACTAGGATAGCCGGTAGCCATATCCAGGCATAGGCAAGCACGCGGTAGCGCAGTTTGCCGTCAATCATAACGCTGCCTTTAGCGATTAGTACACTGTGGATCTTTTGTGCTCTGCGTGACGTATAGCGGCGAGTAACCAGTTGCAATGTAACCTCCTCTTCGTCACGTAACCGTGTCATTGAACCTGCGATAAAAGCAATGGGATCAGATTGCTCGAGACCTACATGTGGTTTTAATGGATAGGCAAAATGGCGGGACTGTCTGATGCTAGAAACGAGTACGTTCTCTCTTGGTTCTAAAGATAGCTCAACCTGGTTAAATCGGAGCTCTGTCATGTATGATGCAAAGTGCTTCTGAATACTAGGTAAATCCTGTCTCTCGGCAATAACGCGGTAGGTAATACCTTTCTTTTTGCTACCAATAATTTCGAACGAGACTGGACTGCCACTTGTGATTTGTTGTTGCAAAATAGCAAAGAGACTTTGGGTATTGTGGGGATGTATCGTAGATTGTTTCGGTGGGGTTATCTCAAGAGCGCCAAGCTCTCGTGGTCGTGAGAAAGCTACTATACGAGTAATGGTATCTGACACCGGTCGAAATACACGCCGCCATGTATAGTAGACAAGGCCTACGATG
The DNA here is from genome assembly GCA_039928925.1 of Candidatus Saccharimonadales bacterium. Lineage (NCBI taxonomy): Bacteria > Candidatus Saccharimonadota > Candidatus Saccharimonadia > Saccharimonadales (SeqCode) > Saccharimonadales bacterium (SeqCode). The sequence continues at coordinate 33,878 of JBDSSF010000001.1, forward strand.
ATGGCAGTATTGATAATCATGCTAAGGGGTCCGTCGCCAAAGATACGGGTAAATAGTGATGATGCAAATTGTATATTCATCAATACCTCACCATCCTATTTTTGTGGGATGTTGCTTCTATAGTAACGTAGTTATCCACAGATGCAAGAGTGGTACGTGAAAAAACTGACCAACTATTTCACAATAACAGAAATGTAATAGCAAGGAATTGCGGTAAGTGAGACGCTACCAATGGTATATATACTTCAACATAAAACGCCAAAACTATCAGTATCTGGTATGATGAGCTGTATGAGTACGGATAATTTTGCCGAAAAAATACATGATAATCTTTCGAAGATGCGAAAGCAGCTTCGTTATACCCAGAAAGAAGTGGCTGACCTGGCGGGACTAAACCCAAACTATTACGCCAAGGTCGAACGTGGCGATGGTATACCGTCTCTTAAGACGTTACGCAAAATAGCGAAAGTCTTGAACGTTACCATCACAGACATCGTTGGCTACTAGTTATTTTGTTCGGTATTGAACTCTTCCATCTCTTTTCGCAGTAGTTCTTCGTCAACGCGTCCAATCTCGCGGTACATGAGCTTCATCCGAATGAGCATCTGCCGAGCAAAAGCTGGGTTTGCATTTTCAGGATCATTCTTTTCAAGATCTCGTACCATTACGGCAATATCTTCATCGGTTGGTATGTATCCAGTCATATTCATAGTATAACACCTCTGTTAATGTTCAATATGTATCTCATTGGCTAGTCGCATGTTCGCATTAATTTTGCTAACCCCGTACGATCAATAAGTACGCAATCATTACTGGCAGCCAAACGGCGCGCCACAGAGCTATATGTACTGTTCGTAATAACCATAGATCGCTCACAGTGATAAAGCCGTAGTCCCGTTACTACTTGCCGTACGGCGTCAGCCTTCACTAAGCCAGTGTATCGTTTGACCTGGACACCCCAGCGTATACCATTCTTTTCGGCGATTATATCTACGCCATAATCGTATCGTTCAGTAAGAGAAACTGAAGTGAAGCCACTTTTTCGTAAAAGCTTCGCAATATACTTTTCAAAGTCTAATCCATCCATATTGTCAACTCTGCGAAAGCCTGCAGAACGACGATTACGAAAGAGTTTCCAACACAACTTCGCAAGAATTAGAAAGCCTAGTACCCCGAGTGCCACATATGCCATGTCGACGAGTTGTGCACGGTGCGTCCATGCGGCAGCACCGACCAGGATAACGATAACAAACGACACGTCATTACTCTGAGCGCGAGAATTCCTTGCCATACTATAGCTCCTCGTCGTTCAATTGTTCTTCGACGGCAGCATCAATCTTTTGCATACTCTCAAGTAAAGAGTTCCATGTTTGGTCAACGTGGGTCACCAAGCATATGAAATATGAAAGTCTCCGTCACGGAGGCTTTTGTTATACTTACTTGTATGAAAGAAATTATTGGAAAGTACGAAACGTTTATCGCACGTATAGACTCAGGTTTGGCCGCTTCAGGTATTGACCGCAAAGAGCTAGCCATGATGGATCATATTTGTTACAGAGTAGAAACGCAAAATCGCTATAATGAAATGCTTGATAAGCTGAACCGAGCTGCAATTCTTTTAGGGGAATCAGTGGTTTCTGGTCGAAATATAGCTACATTTGAACTCTATAATTATCTTGAGGTTAATGGTTGGACCGTCCCTTATCTGGAATTGCCAGAACCAAAAGAAAACTCGCCATACCCCGAGGGACTAGAACACGCTGAGATGGTGGTTATAGGTGGATTAGCCAGATTCGCTAAAAAGCATTCAGACCTGAAATTTGATACTAAAGGAATGAGTAAAGATATCAATCCCGAGCTAGGACTTAAAACGGACCTTTTGTCAGTTAAATTTCATGAGCAACCGCTCGGTGCTGTCGTGCGAATTGAGCAAAGACTTGGTAGAGCCTGACTGGTATTTCTCTAATCTGTTCATCAAACACATGAGATTTTTTGTAGACAACTTCTTACTTATAGTACTCACTTTTGTAAACAGCAGTATTTTTGTTCCTGAGCTACTAGCGTCATAAAGCACAGTCGCAAGATGAATGGAATGGTTTATCAAATGTATGTAGATAGCAAAAAATAAAAATTAGTAAACTTGTAGGCGACAGATCGTCAGTAAAATGAGATAATGGTTGCTTGATGATACAATCTTCAATATCTTCTAGTAATGCGCCAAGTCTATCGCCAAAACTCGACGATTATCTTCGTAATCTAGAAAGGTATGTCGCTGACGGTAGAAAAGCAGATGTTTTATATGAGCATCAAAAAGCAATTATAAAAGATACAGCTGAATTTTTACGTGGTGGTAATCACCGGGGCTATATCGAAGCCCCAACGGGAACAGGTAAGACGGTACTTTTTGTGACACTCGCTGAAGCATTTAGTTATCAGGCGGAAAAAGCACCGAAGATTCTTGTCGTGACTCCAACGAAAGATCTTGTGCGCCAGACTCTCGGCGGAAGCCGCGGGGATAAAGGCTTTGCTGGGTTTGCACCATATATGAGTGTTGGGACGTTTTATAGCGACACACCATCTGGCATGCGTGGTCTTGAGGCTCAGGTGACGATTACTACTTATGCCTCTCTTGCTAAACTAGCAGATGCGCCCTTTACCACAACAGATAAAGAGGGTATTCGTCATACCAAGTTAACCAATCTTATCAATGACCATTTTGATATTATCTTCCTCGATGAAGGACATAAAGCACTTGGTACCTCGAGCCAGAGGATTATAAAAGATATTAACCCGGGCACGCTTATTATTGGCTTTACTGCAACACCTGAGTATCATGCATCTCGAAGTCTTGAAAGTTTACTCCCAGCTTTAATCCACCGACTTGACCTAAAAGAAGCGATTAAACTCAATATGCTTTCATCTGTTATTCCAATGGCCATTCCAGCACCAACAACCACTGCGCAGGAATTTTCCATCGGTGCACTTGGTGAATATGAGAATAAAAGCCTGAAACAGCTAATACATAACCCGGCACGTAACAGGATGGTTGTATCCCTTGCGACGGAACTCATTCAAGCTGGCAATACTCCAATCATTGCCTGTATTCCGGGAGATATTATGGCGCATCCTCATGTTATTGCCGAAATGCTATCTGAACAACTCATTGACGACGAACATGGCATTCCGCGACGTATACGAGTGAGCGCAATAACAAGTTCAATCTCAGCTGCAACTCGCCAAAAGATTTACGGAGAGCTTGAAAAAGGTGAGATTGACGCACTTACTTATATTGATGTCCTTACAGAAGGATGGGATAGTCAGCGTGCAAATGTCATTATTAATGCCCGTCCAACGAGATCACTTGTCTCGGCCCGTCAGCGAACAGGAAGAATTCTTAGAAATAAACATGATGGCCGTCCAGCCCTAGCGATAGACATTGTTGATGTCATTGCTTCAAATACTGCACCTCAGGTCTCAATGGCAGATATCTTTACATTAGAAAGTATCAACAATGGCTCTGCAATAGGCGACATCGATCCAGCTCACGAAGAAGCAATGAAGCGTTCTGTTAAGCAGATCTTTAAAAAATACGGCGCCGTTGAGAAAATTATCAATCACTACACGCTCTATAACGAGATGCTTGAAACATTACCACACTTAACCCGTGGACAGGCATCAATTAAACAAGACGGCAAAGTACGTACATTCGCCTCTGCAGGCCGGCTATTTACCAGGCTTTCACTCGATAGCTTTGCTCTTGAACATCTTAAAAAACATCAGGATATCGAGATTCGCATGGTACGAAGACACCACGAAGCAATTGAGGCATATGATGAAGCGCAAATTCAAGAAAAGATTGCCGATCTTCCAAACGCTGTTCATACAGGCCAGGGGCTTCGAGTCGGGGATACATCGTATATCAGCATTAATGAACTCATTAATATTATTCGTAGGAAATATCCTTACGTTGATGCGACCTATAAGAATGTTGAGACTATCGCGCGCGAAATCGTTAAATCAGATAAAGATCTTTATTTTACCAAAAGGTTTCGCGCACGAACACACCGAGGGATTATGCTTTACACGGCCCAGACCATGGTAACCATAGAGATAGGTCAGTCAATTGTTGCCGCTTGTCGAGACGAATAAATCTATACATTCAACAAATAATTAGAGCATTCAAAGGCTTATAACCTATCGTATATATACCACCTATCGATAGGTGGTATATAAATTACTTTTAACAGATGATAAACTGTACAAATATTCTCCCTCTCTATATACTATGTATAGAATACACATATCAAATATCATCCTATGTATCTTACTCAATCTAATACCTCACATCACACTAATCTATGACACTATCATCCACACCAATAACAACCAATCAACTCACAACTCTTAAAATTATCTACAAATTTCGCTTTATAACCGTCGGCTTGCTTTCTCAGTATCGAGCCATATCAGTAGAAACGTCAAAAGGAACACTATCGTCAATGTTGAAACATGGTTATATTGAACGGCATTACGATAAATCATACAAACTACTTGGTAAGCCTGCCCGATATTATCTAACAACTAAATCCATAAAACTTTTAAAAGACCAAGAAGGTGTCAGTGAAAAAGTACTACACGCTAGATATAAAGACGCATCAGTATCCGAAGATTTCATACAAAGGTCGCTAGATATTTTTAAAACAGCACTATTCATTCGTTCACATTATCCAGATAAGAGGATTATTTTTACACGTTATGAACTAGCGAAATATGACTATTTTCCTATTCCGCATCCAGACCTATATGTTAAGAAAGTAAACGATGATACGCTAGGACCGAAGGCATATTTCCTGGAGATGGTCGGTAATGATCATTTTTTCATTACTAAAAAACGCATTAACCAGTATATTGATCATTTGGAAACCGGAGAATGGCCGCATCAAGAGTATCCCCAGGTTATTTTTATAGTCCAGACTAAGGGGCAGAAAAAACGGTTACGGGAATATATCGAAGATCTTGTCATTAATGGTCACATGGATGAAAACGAACCGGAATTTAAAGTTATAGATAACTTGGACATGCTTACAAACCGAGAGTAGCTCCTATGCTCTTATCGACTTTTCTATTTACTGGAGTACAATTATAGGTAGTCATGTAAGTATTCGCACTGCGTCTCCACCTACAGGCTTTATAAGCATTCTTAGTTTCCCGTCGTGTATAAACAGATAAACGGTCTGTACGTGCCACCGGTAAGCTCCATACAATAAAATCCGTTACAGCTAAACACAAGTCGTTTTAGTTGTTTTTTATTATCTTATCGGAGCTTATATAATGACACACTCACTATTACAAATATCATGGAACTGCTACATTGAAACAAATCGCTATACTTCAAAACCTGTTAAGTTAGACATCGTATTACAGCAGCGTATGAAAGTATTCATAAAAGCTCGTGAGCTGAAGTTCTCTCAACTTGAAGGATAAACGATGGATCCTACAATACCTATAAATAAAAGAGTAGACATCGTTCCTATTTTTCGTGCCTTTGCTTCGGAGACGATGGTGTGTGTTCCATGGAAAATGAAGTTTGGAATGCAGGAGATTATTTTTACTAAGTTTGGCATGAGACACCCAACCGCTAAAGGTAAACGTATGATACATGTATTTGAAATGAGCGACGGAGTCAACGACTACCGCTTAGAGTTTGATGCAGAAAGATTAATTTGGACACTTGTCAGTATGGTGGAGGGAACAAATGTACGGGATTAATACCGAAAAACCAATGGTCATGCATATTGACCTTAACAGTGCTTTTGCAACTGCAGAACAACAGGCTCACCCCTCGCTTAGAGGTAAGCCTATGGGTGTCACGAATAGACTCTCTAAAGAATGCTGTGTTATCGCTGCTTCGTATGAAGCTAAAGGTATAGGCATTAAAGTTGGCATGCGAAGAACGGAGGCAGTTGCCATATGCCCAAGCTTTATTCTTCTTGAAACTGATCCACCAAAATACAATGCGGTATACCAAAAACTAATCAAGATTATGCGCTCGTACTCCCCTAAAATTAAAATGAAAAGTATTGATGAGGGTATTATAGATTTTCACGGCATGGAGCCTATACTCGCGGGACGAACACTACAGGATATTGGGTACGAGATTAAGCAGCGGGTACGAGACGAAATTGGTGACTGGATGAAGATTAACGTTGGGATTGGTACTAATAGATTTCTTGCAAAAGAAGCTGCCGGTTGGCATAAGCCAGACGGTCTTGACACAATCGATCATACTAATCTTCTAACGTACTATAAAGAGCGTTCACTGACAGATCTCAGCGGTATCGCTGATCGTTATGGAGCCCGTTTGAACGCCTATGGCATTATGACACCGATGGACTTTTTAAAAGCTCCAGAATACATGCTAAAGAAGCAGGTTTTTAAAAGTATCAATGGTCTGTACTGGTATATGAGGCTTCGCGGCTTTGAGATAGACGACTATGAAACAAATCTTGGTATGGTCGGTAGGCAATGGGTCGTAAAAGACCCCTCAGATAAAGACAGTTACCTTTTGCCCTGCCTAAGCTTTTTATGCGAAACAACTGGTATGAAGTTACGCTTCAGGGAGGTTGAGGCTCGAGGGGTCTGTATATGGTTGTCATACCAGAATGGGGAATACTGGCAGTCAAAAGATAAGCAAAAATCTACGTTCTACACGAACCAGGAGATTTACCGTCGAGCTATGGGGATTTTTAATAAACGGCCACACGGTATTGTGAGAACTATGGGAATTTACTGCTATGGTCTTGAACCTTCAAGAAGAAGTCAGCTTAGTATGTTTGATGATGTCGCAAAAAAAGATTGGCTCACAAAATCTGTTGATGAGATAAACGACTTCTACGGCACATTTACTGTCTACTCTGCTAACAGCCTCGAGGGTAAAAAAATTATAAAACAAAAGATTCCATTTGGTGGAACTGAGTACTTTGAACTACTTCTAAAAAGTGCATAGCAACGTACCAATTATTGACACAAACTAACTTACTTGTTATAATATAGAAACTCAAGCCCTTGCTCGAGTCTGCTATGCGACAGTGTCGTATTGAACCTCGAAAGGAGTGGCGTATGCCGCTCATCGATGTGACGCTCAAACCGGGAAGTGAACTGGTCCTAGTATCTTGGGGCAAGACATGTTCACAGCCGGTGATCAACAGATTCATCAGAACCATTTTCGGGCCATCGCTGCCTCCTCTGTTCGTAGCGAACAGCGAAGCACTTGGCATGGAGGACGGAACTCCTGAAGATGCTATCCAGGTGCAGTTCCACGACTTCGGGAAAGACGACATCAATGTCGCTAATTTCTGGGTCAAGGTCCAGTTCAGCGAAACAGCTCCCGAGGAATCATCGAGGGAGAAGATCGTCAATTCGATCTACAGCTTGATCCATGGCGTGTTCCATGGTGAGGGCTTCGAGATGTTTTCCAGCTTCGTTCTCGACGTCCTTTGGGGCCCGACCAGCGGCTGCGGATATGTGAACGGCACTATCTTCAAGTGGTGAAGTCACAGCACACACCCTCAACGAGAGGAGATGCACTCAGTAATGGGAGCCCCTCGAATTGAGGGTGCTTCTATATCTCGTCATAATTGATATTATATAAATATGAGAAACGCCATTCTTGTTCCCGGAAGACCAGATAAAGATCAACACTATGACCCATCACTTCCAAGTAATAGTGAAGAGTACTGGTTCAGCTGGTTGAAACGAAAGTTGATACTTCGAGACGTCCATACTATCTCTATTGAACCTCCGATGCCATTTCGGCCGCGTTATGATGAGTGGGAAAAAGAATTTGAGCGCTGCGATATTACACCCGAAACAATTCTCGTAGGGCACAGCTGTGGCGGTGGTTTTTTAATTCGCTACCTAAGTGAACATAAAGAGCTACATGTGGGTCAAGTTGTCTTAGTTGCACCTTGGACAAATCCTTATGACAATCTAGAATCCGATACAGCAGATTTCTTTGATTTTGAAATAGATGCAAACTTTCCATCAAGAACAGCCGGTGTGACAGTTTTCTATTCCACTGACGACGACAAAAGTGTTGTCGAGACGGTCACTCAATTAACCAAAACATGTAATGATCTAACGGTTAAGAAGTACTCAGATAGAGGACATTTTAAACAATCAGAATTTGTTGAACTCATAAGTTCTATACAGATTGACGTATGAACCCTGGAAATCGTTTGCAGATTTTTCAGGAGAAGCGTTGTGCAAATTTTCAACAAAACTTGTGTCTATAGGCTCTACAGCTTACATTGCCAGATTTAAAATACATATCAATAATATGATAAATAATTTCATTTGCTATTATTAAGTTATGACCGAAAATCCAGCATATACGATTGAACTACTTATACCCGATAATATTGATGAAGCGAATAATATGCGCCTTGCATCCTGGCTTGATACATATGTAAACGATGAACTTGGCATTACACATGACTGGATATCTAAACGCAATGAAAAACAAATGTCAGATGAATATAGGAATAATAGGCTAGAAAGATTAAAAAGTGAAAAATCTACCGGCTGGGTGGTAAAAGACTCTGCAGGAACTATTATCGGAGTGGCAACACCACGCATTGACGATGAAGGTGTACAGCATGTCGGATCTTTGTATGTTGATAAGAACTGGCATGGTAAGGGTATTGCGGGTGAATTGATGCAAAGAATCATCAACTGGTTCGATGACACGAAGCCGATAATTCTCGGAGTCGTTACTTATAATGAGAGGGCCAAAGCGTTTTACCGTAAGTGGGGCTTTGTCGAGATACCAGGCTCTGAAACTCTCTACGATAATAAAATTCCTGAGATTATGATGTCTCGTTTACCGGAAAACACTTTGAACTAATTTGCCGGTTCAAAGAATTTGCTTAGATTTAACAGGTTCATCACCCGCAAGAGTACTACTTATATATGCCTTTTTATTAAAAAGTCTGCGAGATATTCGTATGAGGTGAGGGAGCACGGGTACAATCAAAAGTCCGAGTCCAGTCACGATTGACCAAAACACCATAAGTATAGCTGTGCGTCCCGTGAACAGGGATGAGACGGCACCACTTAGTGCGATAGCTCCGAGTATGAAGTGAGGCGCAAATAATGAAAGGGCCATGTCATTTGATTTAATTTTTTTACCTTTTGGCGTTACTTTGTAGCGAAGTTTTGTGGTATTGAATAAAGCTAAAAATGCCTGAAAATATATCGGCCATGCGGCAACTCCAATGTACATGCCGTACCACATAAATCCACGTTCAGTTTTAGGCCGCGCATTGAATCGTTGTAGCCAAAGGTCAATACAATTAAAAAGAAGAATCAGTACAATATATGAACCTAGAAATTCGAAGATAGATAAGTTAACTGAAATGATTCCAGCATAGAAATAGAGACAGAGGCTAACAATACCAAGTACCATGACAAGGCCAGAAAAATAGTGTTGTTGTATGCAGAAATAGTAAATAGACTGCCTGAACGTCATCTTTGAAAACAGTCTGTAGCTATGTCCAAATAATATATTCATACAGCCATATGCCCATCTTTTTTGCTGGCTAAAATACGACTTCCAACTCGTTGGGCCTTCTCCAATTGCAAGTGGGTAGGGATAATAAATACTATTCCATCCATTTGAATGGAGTTTCATACCAGTAAGAAGATCTTCTGTAATATGCGCACTGTAATGGCTAACACTTTTGAGCGCCTTTACTCTAATGACATGGTTGGCACCAATAAGCATTGAATTATTTTGACCTGACATACCACGAAGAAGCGGTCCGTAGAAACTGTAGGTTTGTTGTGCCGATCCGTGCGCAATAACTGAATCATCAATATTTCCATAAATTTGCGGAGTGCCAACAAAGGCAATCAGTGGATCATCAAAAAACCCAAGAGTCTTCGTTAGAAAGTCTTTACGGGGTATGAAATCAGTGTCAATTTGTGCGACAAAATCATATTCATCGCCGTGGCTGTTATACCAAGAGTTGTGGTTGCCACCTTTCGTTTTTTTAGCGAATTTTCCTTTATCCTGATTATAATCTGGGATACCGTGCCGGCTAAAATGTTTTACACCATAGCGTTTACATATAATACGTACTTCCTCGTCATCACCTTCATCTAGAAGCCAGGTATCGTGCGCATAGTTTGCTCTTACCATTGCTGGAAGAGTTTTGTGTAATAAATCCACAGATTCAGAAGCAGGCACGAATGTCGTAACAAACGCTACTTTTGATCCTGGCTTTGGGCGTGGTGATTCTTCGGGCTGGGGCTTTATATGTGATGAAATAGTGTAGGTGACTACTTTCATAAAGATAGGGTGCCATATAACGTATGAAACCATAATAAAAATAACGATGTCGAGAAAATGCCACGGTCCGTAAAAGTTATGAGCCATGCCACCTTTAAAAAACCACAGGTACCCGAAGACTGATATCGCTGTTAATGCGACACTCATAAAGGAGGCAAATATAATCTTGTCTTTTTGGGTCATAGGTTAGGTTGTAAGTGAATGTTACTATTTTTTAACAACCTTTATATATTATAACGTTTACACTCCTTAGTCAAATTTTATATCTCTGTAGCCCTATGTTATTATGAAGGTATTAAGATAATAAAAAACCAGTACACCTAGGGACATTTGAACTTTTGCGAATTACTAAAAAAAATAATGATAAGTATTACTATTCACTAGAACGAGATGATGCCGTCAAAGTCAGATGGCTCGGAGTTATAGGTATTTTTACAACCCTCAACCTCGTAGGGGGCTTTTATTTTTTTGCCTCACATTCACTTGTTGCCTTGATCCTTTTTACACCTTTATCAATTATTGTTATTTTGTATCAACTGATTAATGCAATCATCATGTCGCAGTATCCGGCGTTTTCGATTCGAAACCATAACGATAGGGTTCGACATTTTAAACAAATAGGTAACTCACCAAAAGTAGCAGTTATGATCCCTGCTGCAGGTGAGCCGCTATCCGTTCTTCGTGAGACAATTGAAGCTGCTGTGCGAATCAATTATCCGAATTTTGACGTCTACGTTCTTGATGATTCTAAACCCGGTATGTACAAGGACCTGGCACTCAGCCTCGGTGTCAAATATTTCCGACGCAGCAACGTTGGCGTTCATAAAAAAGCGGGTAATATGAATGCACTTATTAAAAAAGTCGGCGAAAAACTCGATTATATTCTTGTTCTCGACGCTGACTTCGTACCGAGTTCGGAAATACTGAGCGAGCTCGTTCCATACGCAGGTGAGGACGTCGGTATCGTCCAGTCACCACAGCATTTTCGCCTATCAAAAGAAATATATAGGCGCTCAAAGTTTGAATACGGAGCGGCTTTAATACAGAGAGACTTTTACCGTATTACGCAGCCAGCAAGGAGTAGTATGGGCGGTTCGATATGTGTCGGGACGAACGCACTATATAACGTTAGAGCACTTGAGCAGGTTGGTGGATACGAAGGTGTTGGTCCAGCTGACTGGGGACACTCCGAAGACGTTTATACAGGTCTTAAGATGTTAAATTCATATGCGCCTAATAAAAAACATTACAAGATTTCGTATGTCCCAGTCATGCTCGCTCAAGGTACATGTCCCGACGACCATTTGTCTTTCTACAAGCAGCAAAACCGCTGGGCTACAGGAAGTATGCAGTTAATTTTTTCAAAACTAACGCTACTATCTCCAAATCTCAGTCTCGCTCAAAAATTATGTTACTTTTCTAATTCAACGTATTACTTTTATACAATGGCACTGCTATTTAGTCCGATTCAAATTCTTTACATCGCTCTTACGAACGTCCATGTTGATTGGTCAATCCTGCTGCTATTTATTCCGTCGCTTCTATTAAACTTTCTTGTTACACCAATTATTTTACGGCGTACTTTTAACCCAATCGCAGGATCGCTTGCCGTCATATCAAACGCCTATACATTCGTTCAAGCACTATTTCTTGTTATTATACGGCGACCACTTGGGTGGGAAGCGACAGGAGCAAAATCGACAAAAAAGAAGAATACCCATTTTATTGCATTTAAAATATTATGTTCAGTTTGTTTTGTAGGCATATATCTTGTTACACTTGGAGTAACGCTCATAAACCAGCGTCTAGAATTTAGCCCATCGATCGTACTGATAATTAGTTTTTTGATCGGTCTTGGCATACACCTCATATATCTGCACCACATGTTCACAAATGTGATTGTCCTTAAAAAAGCATATCGAAGTATCCATGCGTATGCTTATGTGGCACTCATTGCTCTTACTCTCGTTGTAATTTCAAGCAGTATAATTCTATCAACCAAATATGATATTTATGTTAAATCAAGAACCCTCATAATAGAGAAGGAACAATAGTAATGGCACAATCAAGCAATAAGAAAAAATACATAGTCTCAGCAGGAATTGTGGCAATAGTTATTGGCGCGCTTGTTGCAATTAATCAATTTGTTTTTACGACACCGGATACCATGAAAACACCAACCGTTGCTGCCGCATCTCAGAATGGCCGAAAGTTACTTTTTAGTGATGAGTTTAGTGGTAATAAAGTTGATGAATCGAAATGGAATTATTGCTATGACAGATACTCATATAAATATAGTGGCTGTACAAATTACGGTAATTCAGAAAATGAATGGTATTTACAGTCCCAAGTGACGCAGGGGGCGGGCAATCTAATCCTAGCAGCCGATCGTCAAAAAACAACTGGGGATAACCGCAACGGGTCAGAGCAAGACTATGCGTATAGGTCAGGTATGGTATCTACTGGCGCAAAAGATGATAAAACTTCAGCCAAATGGGACGGTCTCTATGGATACTACGAAGCTCGTATTTTAGTGCCTGCAGGACAGGCAGTTTGGCCAGCATTTTGGCTCCTTCCAACTGACCGCGATTGGCCACCCGAAATAGATATCATGGAAATCTTAGGACAAAAACCTCATGATGTACTTTATACCTACCACTGGAAAAAACCAGACGGTACCGTTGCTCAGGATAGCAGTACGAAAACACTCGAAAAATCTACGAGTGATTCGTGGCATACCTACGCAGTTAACTGGCAACCAGGAAAACTTGAATGGTACACCGATGGAGTACTAACGAAGACGACTGACAGCGCAAATGTTCCGTCAAAGCGTATGCAAATTATCATGAACCTTGCGGTTGGCGGAACGCTTCCGGGAGAGATTGATGATACAACTCCGAAAAAAGCCGTCATGTTAGTTGATTATGTGAGAGTCTATGATAAGAAGTAAGTTCCTCGTCCGCTTACTTACAATTTTTAATATTGGTACATTATCAATACTTGCAGTTCTTGCACTTGCGACTGCGCTTCATCCGACTGTCAATAAGTTTGGCTTGTTTCAGCCAGTCATTTTGATATTCTTTGGTGCGATATTAATCAACATTATTCTGATTGCTATTGCGAACGTACGTTTTAATTTAGGAAAACTTAGGTGGCTTATTGTTCCAACGACTATAGTAATATTCATTGGTATTTTAGTGGCACAGCTTTTCTTTGCGCAGGCACTTTTATCTTCAGGCTACACATGGGATAGTAACACTGTCTTTCAAGCAGCTGTCATGCATGTTCAATCTGGTGTTATTGATAGTGGCAGTACAGGATACTTTCAGTCCAGCCCGAATAACCTAGCACTCTTCTTTATTCTCGATAATTTATTTTCTATCATGAAACATTTTGGTTCAACTAATTTCCTTTGGGGAGCGGTTGTTCTCAACGTCGCTGTGACATTTCTGACTCAGATCATTATATATTTCGTCGTAAAAATGCTATTTGGAAGAAGGACAGCTCTTTGCTCTCTCATTGTTAGCTTCGTGCTCATTGGGCTCAATCTCCATATCCAAACGCCATATACGGATACACTAGCTATTTTATTCCCAATTTTAATATTCCTCCTCGGTCTCTATCTTGTGAAGTTTCAAAATACCGGGCTACGGCTACTATTTGCTTTCCTTATCGGCGCGGCGACGATAATGGGAACTCTTATTAAACCGACAGTCGTTATAGCGGCAATTGCACTTGTAGCCGTTGCAATCATTTGGGCCATTAGTGAACGTAAAACGATTAGAAAAGATAAACTTTGGCTTACCGTTATTATGTCATTCATCGTATTTTTTGCGACAGCTGCAGCTGGTTATATTGGTTACGGGTCTTACGTTGATAGTCAGCATATTCTTCCGTATGCATACTCACAGTCTGGTAAGAACTCGTTACCCCCCGAGCACTTTATAAATATTGGTACAAAGACGAAAATTAACGGATATTCGGTGAACTATGGTGGCTATGACGGTGATACTGCTGGTATTGTGTCAAAACTAGACGGCCATGATGCTAAAGTTGCTTACTCTGATGATGCAATTACGACTCAGCTACGATCGTATGGTATGTTAGGATATCTTGACTTTCTAAAAGATAAGCTCATGTGGATTATGTCTGACGGTACATTCTTTGCCTATGGAGAAGGTGATCTTAATTCAATTAAGTTTGAAAATAACAGTGAGTTTAGCCAGAACGTTCGACAGTTTACGACACCACAAGGAAAGTACTATGCTTTATTCGGTAACATCCTCCAGGCATTCTGGGTTGCAGTCTTATTCCTCATAGCGCTTCAGCTCATGATTAGCATACTATGGAAGCCGGCACGTCTTAATCTATTTCTCACTATGCTTCATTTAATGATTGTTGGCATCATCGTATTCCTATTAATCTTTGAAGGTCGCTCCCGATATATATTCCTATTTCTCCCTATCTTCATCGTAACTGCGATGTATACACTTAACTGGTTTAGAAATATAACCCGTGAAGATAAGCCTCAAAATCTTGCAAAGCCCCCAACTCATCGATCGGACTCAATGATTGATTCAAAAGTCTAATTACTCCATTTCATAAACTATTTTTAGATCAAGAAAAAGAAACAGCCCTCTTTGAGGGATGAAATGACATCAATGACGTTTGAATGTCAGAGGTCTGTTTCTTCCGCTCAGCCGAGGGCTTTGCGTGTGGCGTTTTTTTGGGACGCTGCGTACGCCACAGTCAGGACGAGCACGAGGATGAGCGTCATGAAAAGCAATCCGAAGATCAATGCTTCCTGACGAGCAACTTCTACGGTCAACTCTCGTGGTCTGTTTGGAACCGTTCCGCCGTACTTGTCGGCCGATACGACTTCGAATACTTCGATGAACTTCACTTCTACGAAGAACAAGATCACCATTTCGATCCATGCGGCGACAGTAGCTACCGTTCGTTTCATGATTTCCTTTCGGTTGGTGAAACGTTAAAAATATTATAACACTTATTTAATATATTAACAATATTTTGTTTAAAAATATTGTCATACAATTTTAGCTTTTTGCTATGATAAGAGCATGACCGAAGTAGTTCAAAAACATTCTGCCGGTGGGCTTGTTATTAAAGATAATAAAGTCCTTCTGATTCATTGGGACGCCCCGAGAGACACCTACGATTTTCCTAAAGGAAGTATTAATCCAGATGAGACCGTAGAACAGACCTGTACTAGAGAAGTATACGAGGAGACAGGATATAAAACTGAAATAGTTAAGTTTATTGGCAAAACGCATTATGAGTATGACTGGATCGATGGCAAACATCATGCAAAAACAGTCGACTACTTTTTACTCAAGTTAGTGGACGATAAGTCACCCACGCCTGAGAGGGAAAAGCATGAGACGTTCAAAAATGTTTGGATTAACGTCAAAGATGCTGGAACAATCCTGACAAGAGAGATTGATAAAGAGATCCTCACAAAAGCTTTAAAAATGGATAAGTCTCAACCAGACCTTGTGAGCACATTCGATTACAACGGCATCATCGATGTCGAGTGGTACGATATCTTTAAAAAAGAGGATATTCCAGATCTCCCATGGCAACACGTATATGTTATTGGGGATTATAAAGGCAAAGTGCCAGTAGTCATTTTTCCATCGGGTAATGAGAATTTACCCGGCGGTAAAACTGAGACTGGTGAATCTATAGAACAGACGCTTGTAAGAGAAGTTGAGGAAGAAACAAATATGCGCGTTATAAGCTGGGAGCCACTTGGCTACCAGATATGTACACGTAGGGACAACGGGGAAGTAAATAATCAGTTTAGAGCTTACGCTAAGCTTGAAAGAATAGGAAGGTTCATAAATGATCCAGGTGGAAACATAGTAGGCCATACATTGGTTGACCTAGAACATCTTAATGAGCATATAAAGTACGGTGTTGGTGGGGAAAGATTAATCTTGAACGCGAAACAACACTTTAAGTAACATTAAAATAAAAAAGTACTATTTAATCCTGCATAGACTTTGGCGGTATTAAAGCGGTTTCCTCTAGTAGCTCAACTCTTGTTTTAGCGACGAGTTCATCCCACTCGCTACCAGATTCCTGCTCAATAACGTAAAGGTTATGATCAACATATCCACGCCCCTCATTAATGAGTTCTGTATAAAGTATATCTTCTAGAAGTTTCGTATGAAGATTATCAAGTCTCTTTTTAGCTGTTTCTCTATCCATGACCATTATTATACTCTTTTGTCGTGGCCGGTGCTAATTCATCGCTTTAGATATAGGAAAAAATATATTAACCAAGAAGTACGCAAATAATTTCACAGATAGAGATATTTTTGACAGCCTAAAGGATCCCACTTAGCTAGCCAAATACTGGCTATTGCTCTGATACGTGCTTTACTCGGAAGGCAACTACTACTACTCTGAAATATATGCCTGATTGCGCTGTTGGTACCTTGCGTCGTATTCGCCACTTGCCTCAGCCGTACGCTGGAACATGACTTTTTCAACACAGACTTCCTTGATGTCAGGCTGGGTTTCTAAAATACTTCCCACTTCTTCAATGAAATCTTTAAGTGGCATCGCATTTGGATCATGCGCCTGTTCGGGGCTAATAAGCTCCGTTTGTACGTACGGCGGTATGAGCTCAATAACTTGTAGCTTTGTGTGTGCTAGCTGTGTCCGTAATGACTGTGTGTACGAATGGATCGCAGCCTTCGTTGCGTTATACGTTGGAAATGTTGCAGTGGGGAGAAAAGCGAGCCCTGAAGACACTGTCATGATAGTACCCTCTGACTGTTTCTTAAGTAGCGGAAGAAGAGCTGAATTGAGATTAATTTGACCAATAAGGTTCGTCTCGATGATTGCCCGTGAGATATCCCTATCGTTATTACCAATTTCTTCTGGCTTCATGATGCCAGCATTGTGTATCACTGTATTAAGCCCGGGATGTGTTTCTTCGAGCTTTGCCACAACATCTTCGATTGAATCAGAGTTACTAATATCAAGAGCGATCGTCTCGATACCATCATTTGCATGTGCGACCTCATCAAGTAACGCCTGTCTTCGACCAGCAATAATAACTTTATTACCTTTAGCATGGAACATTTCGGCAAGTGCTCTGCCGATTCCTGATCCACCACCTGTAATAAGAATTGTGTTATTTGTCATTTTCATAATAATTTCTCCTGTATATAATTGGCCTTATTAAACGAACAAATGTACATCCCCCTCTATATAGTGTAGAACCTTATTGGGCTTTAAAACAAGGATTGACATACCTACGTATAGATCCCCAATTTGTTTATGCTTGCAATATGCATCAAGCAAAACCATACTAATACCATTCCTTAATGAGGAGGTGTAGTGCTTTCAGGACATCAGGTCATGGCAGCACACCCACTCTCTCATGGAAGGAAGGTACATGAAGTCTACCACGCAGCCGTCCGAAGCTTTTCTTGAGGTTCAGGCGCAGAGAAAAGTAATTAGCAATCAACTCTTCGAGCTGACAGTCAAGGACAACTGGTTCAAGGCGCTAGACTCATCGCTTAGGAGCTATACTGGTGGATCAACCGTCACTCATGATCGCTACTACGCCAAGCCAGAGCTCAAGGGTCTCTATGGCCGCCTTTACCTTGGGGGCAGTGAACTGACTCAGACAGCCCGCGAGTACAAGGAAGATGCGCTCGGCGAGAAGATCAACGACGATCGTCTGAAAGAACTCATCGAGGAGGTCCTTCATGATGAACTCGAGAAGTACGGTATCGAGCTCAAATGGTATAGGCGTCGCAACTGGGACGGTACCGACCGTGTGCTGTTAATGTACTCCAAATCTGAAAATGTGCCTTCGGACACATAGCCCGCACCGAAGTAGAGCCTGCTCCTTCGGGAGCGGGCTATACTTATTATCGAAAGGCACACATCACGAGTTATGATATTTCCACTAATAGAAGTAAAATATATCTAATGGATGACAGTCAAAATAAATCTCTTGCAGATATGCAGGTAATGATTCGTAAGTTTTGTGATGACCGAAACTGGGATCAATTTCATAATCCAAAAGATTTATCTATCTCTCTTTCATTAGAGGCGGCTGAGCTTTTGGAGCATTTTCAGTGGAAAAATGAGGATGAGATACATATACATATGGAGAAGCATAAGGATGAGGTCGCTGCAGAGCTAGCAGACGTATTCTATTGGGTATTATTAATGGCAAATAAATTAGAAATTAATCTTGTAGAAGCATTCGACCATAAAATGATCAAGAATGAAGAAAAGTATGCAATTGATCAGTCGAAGGGTAGCCACAAGAAGTACACTGAGCTAAATAAATGATAGTCTATTCGTCAACGAAGCAGAAGTTTCAAAGTGACATAATGTCAAATGACATTGCTGGTATTATTCAATCTGCTTTTAAAAACGCAACTGGTCATTCTACGGGAATATCCGAAGTAGAATCTTGGCGCAACTCATTACAATATGTAGATCGCGTATTGAGCGATCCTTTGATACCTGAAGACGCTGGCGTGGCGGTTGAATACCATATTCCGCAGTCTTCGAAGCGAATCGATTTTATTCTGTCTGGTAAAAATAGCAAACATGAAGATACAGCTATACTCATAGAGCTAAAGCAGTGGCAAGAGTCTTCGCTTACTGACAAGGACGGGGTGGTAAGCACCAGGTTTAGGCACGGAGTCAAAGAAACATCACATCCTTCTTACCAGGCCTGGTCATACAAGTGCCTGCTTGAAGATTATAATCAAACAGTACAAGATGAAGAGATCAATCTTGTTCCGTGCGCTTATCTGCATAACTATAGTGAAGATAATGTTATCAAAAATGATTTTTACTCCAAGTACATTGATGAAGCACCTGTGTTTTTAAAAGATGATGCGCTAAAGCTTAGGGAATTCATCAAGACGCATGTTAAATATGGCGATACATCTAATGTGATGTATCGTATAGATAACGGTAAGATCAAACCCTCTAAAAACCTAGCCGACCAATTAACCTCAATGCTGTCTGGCAATAATGAATTTGTATTAATTGATGATCAAAAGGTGGCTTATGAAACAGCCCTCAAACTTGCCGAAGAATCTCAAGCGGGTATGAAGAATGTTTTTATAGTTGAAGGTGGACCGGGGACTGGAAAGTCTGTTCTCGCAATAAATTTACTCGTTGAACTCACAAAGCGTGAAACTGTAGCGCAATATGTGACAAGAAATTCAGCCCCTCGTGAAGTCTACAAAGCTAAGCTAACAGGCACGTTTAGTAAGTCACGTATAGATAATATGTTTAGCGGTTCAGGATCGTTTCATAGTTTAAAGAATGACACATTTGATTGTCTCATTGTCGACGAAGCTCACCGTTTAACTGAAAAGTCAGGACTATTTAATCATCTTGGAGAAAACCAGGTGAAGGAAATTATTTCTACCAGCAAGTTTAGTATCTTTTTTGTAGATGAAGATCAAAAAGTTACTTTAAAAGATATTGGCGATAAGGATGAGATTAGTTTTTGGGCAAATAAATTAGGAGCAAAAGTGACTAATATATCTCTCGAGTCGCAATTTCGATGTAATGGATCAGATGGTTATCTATCATGGTTAGATAATACTTTACAAATTCGCGAGACTGCCAATAAATTACTTGATGGAATAGACTACGATTTCAAGGTACTTGATAGCCCAGCTGAATTACACGAAGTTATAGTTGAAAAGAACAATTTAAAAAATAAAGCACGACTTCTTGCTGGCTATTGTTGGAAATGGATAAGTGGGAAAGACTCGTCCTTAAAGGATATCCAAATTGATAACTACAAGGCTACATGGAACTTAAAAGCTCATGGCCAATCTTGGATAATTCATCCAGAGTCGGTGAGTGAGGTTGGGTGTATTCATACAAGCCAGGGTCTGGAGTTAGATTACGTTGGAGTGATTATTGGCCCTGATCTTATCGTACGTAATGGCAAGATAATCACTGATGTAAGTAAGCGTGCAAGTTCGGATAAATCTGTGCAGGGATGGAAAAAAATGATGAAAGAAGATCCAAAGTCTGCTTCAGCTCGATTTGACATGATCATAAAAAACACATACCGCACTCTCATGACTAGAAAACAAAAAGGGTGTTATATTTACTGTACGGATAAAGAAACTGCAGATTACTTTATTAATGCATGCAAATCATGAGTTAATATATATAAGTTTCGTCACATTAAGCATAAGTGGTATCCTTTAGATATACTATGGCAGCAAAAACTTATATTAATCGATGGTACCTCTATGTTCTGAGGTTAGAGGACGGTAAATTTTATGTTGGCATAACTTCAAAGACTCCTGAAATAAGAATGCAAGAACATCGAAATGGGGTTAGGTCTGCATATTGGACTGCCAAACATAAACCTTTAGAGATTATTCATCAAGAAGATCTCGGATTAATTGAAAAGTCTCACGCCGAACAGAGAGAAAACAAGATGGTTCGTGCGCTTATGAAACAGCGAGGATTAAATAATGTGCGTGGCGGTGATCTGAGATCTGTTAAAGATTACATTTTAAGGTTCGGCTATGTATGGGATGAGTATGAATGGTACTCTTTAACGGTAGTGGCATTCCTTATGTTGGTAATTCTTGCTCTTTTGTTAGACAAATACATTTTTTAAAATTCCTAAACATGAATTGAATCTATCCATATTCAATAAGTAAGTTCTAAGAATACATTGAGCTACTATTAAACATAAATTAAATAGTAAACTCAAGCTAATGAAGGTCTATACTATAAAAATGGAAAAAAAATATAAATTTCGTAAATACTTTACGAGAATATTTGCAAGTCTTAAGAATATACGAGTTAAAAATGCATTTTCAAGAAACCGTTCCATTGATCTGTCTATTCAAGAAGGATTTGCATTACTTGAAATTCTTGGTAAATATTAATATGCCAAAATTTCCAGATGATTGGTTGGGCTGGCTTACTCTGATTGGCTCTATTGCTGGAATATTGGCAGCAATTAAGCTTTTTATAGTAAATATTTGGCTTAACTCATTTCAGATAAATGTACTCCTTGCATTGGAGCAGTCGGAACCAAAGATAATATCAGTTTTTAGGAAATTTGGTGGAGGAATTGTCTTTAGTGTAATGCCCAAGCAGGGTGATGTCGCTAATGATTACTGGGAATACTTTATGGATGGTGGTAAAAATGGCAACTCTTATGCAAATATTATATACCTGGCGGAATTAAGGGAAAAGGGATATATTACATTTGAATATGAGATGAGCAACAGCGGTGAGAAAGTAAGCGAAGATGAAGTCTATACGATAACTGTAAAGGGTCTTCGTACTGCAAAACTATACAAATATATACACATGGTGATATGAGATCTATGAGTCTAGGGCAGCAAATGGACTCTTACGAACGGTTTTCTAGCTTTAAGTAAGAAAAAGTAATTACATTAACTAAACATTATGAATACCACCTTCAGGTAAGTGCCAAACTTATAATAATCCATAAATATTTAAGATGTATGGATTATTATTTCCCCTATATCGAACACGTTGAGTTCCATACCTTCTACTCAGCTACTTGTAATAAAAATTTCAGTATGATATAAATTATAAGTTCTTCAGCGAGAACGTAGTTCAATCGTAAGGAAAACCTTGCGATACAGTTCATTGACAACTCGGAAGAGGGCAACATCATGAAGCGGAAATTTTCGGCTGTAATGTTTTTAATCCTAGTATTTTCATCTATGTGCCTACAAGGCACATTCGCAAACGCAAGTAGTGTATACGATAGCGTTTATGTGAAAACGAATACTTTGTACGCGGGTGATGCTAACTGCGAGTTCGAAGCTAACATAACAAACACATGGTCGTCCTACATCACCGACGAGGTGCGCTGGGGTACTGAGGTTGTTTCGATGACTGAGGATGCCAAACTGGCGTTTATCGAAGCGATGCAGAACGGTGATGTGTCAGTCAGTCAGGTGACCTGGCAACAGACGTCAAGTAGGGTTGGTAAGTATGTAACGGTCTATTTTTCTGAAGATAAGACTTCGAACTTAGAATGGAGTGGAGCAGTATCTACGAGAGGTTACCAATATGGCCTGTTGATAGGCTGTAATGGTGGACTAGATACTGCGCACCCCACGCCGTATCTATTTTTAACACCTACGTATAATTCACCCGGCACACTTTCACAAAACAGTGGAGGTTCAAGCCCTGTCGTGACGAATTTCTTCACCACAGTGACGCAAAATCTACCCACTGGATATGCCGGCGTGTCAATCATGACTCAGCCGACTGGAACGAAGTATGTCGCAATGGGAGATTCATTTAGCTCCGGCGAAGGGTCGTTTAACTATGATCTCCCGGGCGGGGACTGCCATCGTTCAACGGATAGCTACGCTTATTACTTGAAAAACAACTTGCCACTTGAAACTTTGGATTTTGTGGCATGTAGCGGAGCAGTAAGTGATGATTTCTTTCATCAAAATTCCGCTAATCCCATGGAAGATGCGCAATTAGATCATTTGAATCATGATACACAGGTCGTAACCCTCACGATAGGAGGAAACGACATGGGTTTCGCTAACGTGATGAACGAATGTGCAAAGTATGGAGATCATCCTGGTTACGGATGCTCTTCTGATAGCACATTGACAAATACTATGAATGACAGGTTGGCCGCTCTCGATGGGACCGCTAGTACGGCTATGTATATCGACGGTCGTGAGATTCATTCACTATCGTCGATTATTGAAGAAATTGCAGATAATGCACCCAATGCATCGATCTATATTGCTGGTTATCCAAAACTTTTTGGATCATCAACTAGCTATTTTGATGCAGATAGTAGCGCGCCAGGTGGTTACAAGTGTGCTTCGTTTCCTGCCAGTTTTTCTTACGCGGATGCTCAGTGGATGAATGATTGGGCTGACGACATCAATTCCGCAATTAGCGGAGCAGTTGACGATGCCGTGCTTAGCAGTATAGATGCACATTATGTTTCACCTGCGTTGTTTGATAGTCATGGACTGTGTGATAGTGGAGGGTCATGGATAAACTGGGTGTTTCTTGATAGTTTTGATCACTCAAAGTCAGAAAGTTTTCATCCGACCCCAACCGGCATGTCACTCGGTTACGGTTTGATATTTGAAACAACGATTAGCTAGCTGAAGATGTAGGAGCGGGGCGGTTTTACTTTCGAGTAATTCCGCCCCGCTTCCAATTAAATTTTACTAATCATAAATAATTAGGTCCTTGGTTCTTTGTTGTAGATATTTTTGTTATTATAGTAGAATGACAAAACTCTCAGCACAAAGAAAACAAATAGTAATAGGCATAGTAACTCTCATAGTAACTCCTTTTTTCGCATACTTTGGATCAAAATTATTAATATCTTCCACATGCGACAGTCAAGCAGTCTGGTCATTCTGTCAACTAGGTGAAATTCCAATAACAATCATTC
The DNA here is from genome assembly GCA_039928925.1 of Candidatus Saccharimonadales bacterium. Taxonomy (NCBI): domain Bacteria; phylum Candidatus Saccharimonadota; class Candidatus Saccharimonadia; order Saccharimonadales (SeqCode); species Saccharimonadales bacterium (SeqCode). The sequence goes on from JBDSSF010000001.1 coordinate 57,700, forward strand.
TTTCTCTTGGCCTATTATTTATTGCCTCTATTTTCTTACTTCTGGGAACATTTCGAAAAAAATGATTATATTATATACATTAAACATAAGGACGAGACCTACTTAGCCTTAATACATATTCAATATGATAATGTATTTGTAATATACATTTTAATCTCATACATAAAAGTCTGTTAAGCCGAATTATTATAAAAAGCTATCAATGCTTACGGCTATTTATATATAAGACTATCATTTTACTCATGCTTGCTTGCTAATGAAGATTAAGAGTAATATGTTCGTATGAGTCCTGATGTCTTAGCAATATATTCTCAAACTGTAGTAACTGCAGCTGTCACACTCATAGTGGGCCTTGGGGTGTTTGGTGTTTACCTTTGGCAAAAGATTGATCATAAAAAAACCATTGCAAGGATTATTTTGATTGAGATAGAAAATGCCGAAGGTCAGCTTGTAGCCATAAAAGGTAATGAGTCAGATAGTTTACCTGAAAATACTCTTTTAATGCCTACCTCAAGTTGGGAAAAATATCGCCATCTTCTTGGGCGAGATTTCTCGTCCAGAGAGTGGGATACAGTTTCTGATTTTTATAATAGGTGTTCACGATATGATAAAGCTATCAATTATGACGGCTCAAGTTTAGAACACGACATAGAAGCATTCCGTACAAGCGTTAACGGTGCATTAGCTTTCGGTTTAGCCGTAACGATTTTAGGAGATACATCGGTTATGTCTGATGATGAACTAGATGGCCAATATGTCGAATTTAGACGTAGGGTTACTAATACATTTATGAAACCCGAAAATCTATTTTTATATAAACCGAATAAACCACTCTATGAAGCAACCAAGGCAATCAAGGATTTGAACGGCACACTTTCACTCACTTCTGTGGGAGACAAATTACGTAAAATTTCTAAGCCAAATATTTGGCAAAGAATTTTTAGTAAGCATAATTGAAACAGTAAGCCTCGGTAAATCCACTAAGGTCTGTAATAAGATTATTGATACCTGATATATATTTTAATAATCCGCCTCTTTCAGATAAAATATTTAAATTGGTAAGTTAGTAGTTTGCTACAATAGTTTAATGAAACTCCTCCAAATAAATACATGGACATTAAGATTATCATTCAATCTTTCAGATATGATCATTAATGAAGCGCCGGATATTGTAGCATTTCAAGAAATAGCAGATTCAAAAATACAAATTGGACTTTTCCCTTCGTTAACTGAGTTCATGGATAGAGTAAAATTTCATCATACATACTTTTCTCCAGTGTATAGCTTTTTATATATGTCTGGATCGATAGAATTTGGGAATGCGATAATTAGTAATTTAGAACTCCTAGACCAAAACACAGTTTTTACAAACTTGAAGTATAAAGATAACTTCTCCCTTCAAGATGATGATTATAATGTAAGAAATTTTCAACACGTTACCGCTAAGGATGAAAACGGAAATAAGTTTCACCTTATTAACCACCATGGTTATCACGTACCAGAACATAAGAAGGGTGATCAGTTTACTCTAAAAGCATGTGAGCAAATTGCAAAGTATGCAAATTCACTTGACGGTCCAGTCATTATATCTGGGGACTTTAACTTAGAGCCGGGAAGTGAATCACTTGCTGCAATTGAAAAGTCGTTCCGCAATTTATCTACAGAATATAAACTGAAAACGACACGCAATAGTTTGACAAAAAAAACGGAAGTGTGTGACTACATATTTGTGAATGAGTCAGTACATGTTACAGATTTTTATCTGTCCAAGGTTGTTGCATCTGATCATCAAGGCCTTGTGTTAGATTTTACACTTTCTTGATCGATTGATGATAACATCACTAATAATATTCACAGGCAAACTGGTTTAGACGATAGTTTTCTTGTCAATTGATCTCTTAACACTATCCTCAATTTTCGAAAGTAATATAACAGACTTTTCAGCGGATTTTTTTATTGCAAAAATTTTTCTTGATGAAGCTACTACATTATCAAACACAGCCTCACCGGGTACAGTCTTTAATAGTAGAGTCAAACCAGATAAAGGTTTTTGTGAGTGAATTGCTGCAAGTCTTATGTAAAAACTAAATGAAGCTAAATTCATGATTTCTCCTTCATTAAGATAGGGATTAAAAAGTGGCCTTAAGATTTTTTCATCGGCTGGATTTCCAGTTCTAAAGACTACGACTGTACCGACATTGGCTAGAATGATGTTAATCATATCTTTATCAGACTGTTGCGAGGTAGATTGCTCAGCCATCGTAAGAAATAGTTTGTACTTACGAGATTCAGATAACATCTGCACGAACGACATGGTGGCAAAATTCTGGAACTCATCAACATAAAGATAAAATGGTCTCCGATCGGTATTTTTTATACGAGCACGTCGTAGTGATGCCAGTTGGAGCTTTGCGAGAACTGCTATGCCGAGTAGTTCTGAAGTATCTTCTCCAATCATTCCTTTAGAGAAGTTGCAGATTAATATCTTACCTTCATCCATTATCATATCAAAGTCGATGGTAGATTTTGGCTGCTCTAAGATGCCTTTTGCTGTAGCTGAGAAGAGGAATCGACCTACCTTGGAGGTTATACCGGCCGCCATTTTAACTTGTTGGAAATTGCCAGCTTTCCCAAATTCGTTTCTCCAAAACTTTTGCAAGTTTTCATCCTCTAAGGTGGCCGTAACATTCCGGCGATATCTTCCGTCATTCAGTAAGTCGTAGATAGTAAAGAGTGTAGCATTTTTAACTGTTAAGGCAGTTTGGGTAGCATTACGAAGTACATATTCAATTCGGTGTCCGCCGGTATCGTCATTCGAGAATATTTTCCTAAATATAGACACGACAGATTCAGTAATAATATCTTTCTCTCTAAGTAAGTCATCTCCTTCAAGCTCTTCGTTTAACTCAAGTAGGTTCATGCCTATAGGATAGGAAAGGTCATCAGGATTAAAGTAAATAACATCTCTTACTCTGTGCTCTGGAATTCGGCTAGCAACCTCCTTGGCCATATCACCGTGAGGATCGATAATGGCAAGGCCTTTACCATTTTCTATATCCTGCATTATCATATATTGAATCATGGTTGTCTTCCCATTGCCTGTGCCGCCAATAATATACATGTGTCGTTCCCGTTCTGCTCTGGTCATTCCGATGGGTGTTCTAGAGCCATGATGGTTATTAGTACCAATCAGTACATCGAGTTCCGTGTTACTTTTTAGCGAGAGTGGAGCGGGGAGTGTTCTGCTAAGTGAGCTGACTAAGTTCTCTGTCTGAGAGGATCCTATAAACGGAAAGTGATAAAAGTCTCCAACCTCAGATGCTGCAAAAATTGACTCCTTATATAAAAGTATGGACGGAATGCGACGACGTACAGAGCTGGACGACTTAGCTAAGAGGTTCTTAGATACAATTATCTGGTAATTGGGTACCGAAAAAGCCTTCATTGATAAAATGAGACCCTTCATTCGCTCACGAGTTTTTTGTTTCGAGTCTGCAATAACCAACATGCGCATACTTACCTTAAATAGCGGCTGGTTTACTTTTTCATGAATCGACTCGACTAACTCTCGTTCAAAATTACTGAGAGCCCGGGCTGGCCGTAGGCCAAGTGCTACCTGCTGTTGCCGAGCGACTTCAATCGAATGTCTTTGAGTTGTTGATTGGGAGAAAATATTTATCAAACCAAATAGAAATGAATTTAAGGAAGTAATAATGCCGGTAGTTCGTAGGCGTCTTCTTGATATATGCTGAATTAAATCTTCATTTGATAGAATCTTACCTGCGATGGCCTTGGCCTCACGGCTTTTGTGGGGACGTATAACTAGCTGAAAGATAATCTGCTCGTTATCTTCTAGTTTTGTCATCGCTCCCGTAATATAGGATATCGGATCATGTTGTTGTAATCGCTGATGACCATTAATGGGAAAGGCAAAGTGCTTTGACTGCAAAAATATGTTCGTTTGTGTTCGCATATTTTTAAAAGAGACTAGCGGATCATTTATTTTTTTAATGAGAACATTTGGTATGTAAGAAATAAGGATTTGCTTAACTGTACTTGTGAGATTTGGGTGTGTTCCTATGATATATCGGATACCCTCTTTTCGAGAAGATACGATCTCAAGTGATGTAATCAATTCATGGCCTAAAACTCTATCTTTTAAAGATCTAGTATCTTCGATACCGTGGAGCACTCGAAAAAACTCTTCTGTCGCAAGCGGCTCTTTAGTCATATTTTGAGGTGGGGTGAGTTCTAGGAATACGATATCTCTATGGCGTATGTAATGATTTCGTACGAACCATATTACTACACGCCCGATAGCTAGTAGTAGAAAAATGGTCAGGATAATAATTCCAATGCTAATAAGTAGCGTATTTGACACGCGTACCCACTGAATGAGCGAATCGATCATCATGGATCCAGCCTTGGATTACCACTTATAAAGTCTCGAGGATCTACCGGAATACCAAACACATCAATTTGAAAGTGGACATGTGGCCCAGTCGCTCGCCCAGTCGCACCCTCAAGTCCGATCACATCATCCGGTTTTACTTGTTGCCCGACTTTTACGAGAGCCTCAGATAGGTGCCAGTACTGTGACTGAATAGCATTGCCGTGATCTATAAAAACATATCGTCCATACTGGTTATCAACATTCATAACGACGCTTACGGTACCCGGCATGAAAGTTGTGACAGGTTGGCCAATCTTGCCGTAACTATCGGCTATATCAATACCCGTATGATGATCTTGGTATGGTGGATCAGATGCTCCAAATTCGAGCGTAACTACACCAGCAACTGGCCAGGTTGTTGTTACGTCGAGGGTCGTCACAAGATCACCTTTCGGATCATATATCTCTACCTTGTGGTTCGATGGGTTAACACCTACAAGGCTACTCGCTGCGGCTGATACACCAACATTTGCAAGTTCAACTACTGCAATAACCGGAAGAGTAATGAGAAGTAATATGACGCCTAGTACCAGCATAATTTCATTTCGAAACGTAGTGATAATCTTAGCAGTCATGAGATTCATGATGTGTATACCTCATTTGGATTTGTCGTAATAAGTGGATGCTCCTTTTCGGATGCAACTATCTGTACTGCTACATGGTTTTGATCAGCAATAATAATTCCATCACCCCTATCACAGGTAAGAAGAAAGGACTGCTCATATTCACTCAGGTTAAATTCCGACACGACGTTTTTTATTGTTGTCGTATCTTGTCTCATAAGAATACGAAGTGAACTCTGAGATGCGATTGCTCGGCCATATTCACTTTTTAGAAAGTCATTTGCTTGTTGCGATATTATAGCTACACCAAGATAATATTTACGCGCCCTACGTACAAGCCCAGCTACAAAACGTGCACTCTCTTCATGCTCCAGTAGTAGCCAGCCTTCATCTATAACGAGTAATCGCTTTTTTGGGTAAACCTTCACTTGATTCTGGACGAAATTAGCAATGATCATCATCATGATCTGGCGCAAGCTTTCGGGTAGGTCTTTAATATCGAATATAACTAATCGGTTATCAAGTTTTATATTGGTCTGAGCATTAAAGACACCAGCTAGCGATCCGCTAATATATTTCTCGAGTCGTTCACATAACTCAAGTTGACCCATACCATGAAGCTGGGCGTATATATCTTGCAGGAGTGGCGTACCTATACTCTCATCTTTATAGACGCATAAGATAGCTCTATCAATCGCCGCTTTCTCGCGTGGGTTCAGACCCTCAGCCATAAGTGAAAGTATCTCTATTAAATCTTGCACATGTTCTGCCAGGCTATCATTTGAATAAGAGTTAGTCGCTAGATCAAATGGATTAATTTTCTCCTGACTTCTTGCAGATAGTTTAATGTATGTGCCTTCTACTGAATTTGCTAGTTGTTTATATTCACGTTCAGGATCAATCACAATAACACTTGTCCCTTGCATCAGTTGACGAAGAATTTCAACTTTGGCTGCGTAGCTTTTTCCACTTCCTGACTGAGCAAACATAATACTGTTGGCATTGTTAAGACTGAAACGGTCTAATATCACAAGCGAATTGTTGGATTTATTGATGCCGTATAAAATACCCGCTTCATGCACGAGTTCAGACGAAAGAAGTGGGAAGGTAAGGGCAGCTGATGAGCTATCGAGATTTCGTTTCTGCGACAAGATGTCTTCACCTCGAGGGAGTACCGACTGCAGTCCTTCTATTTGTTGAAACCTGGCTGATTTGATATAGAATAGTCGAGCCGATAATTCAGTTTCAAGTAGCTTTGTCGTATTATCCAGAGCTTCAAGTGTCAGTGCACTAATAGTGATATAGATAGACATCTGAAATAGTTTTTCTTGTCCACGTTGGATCTTATCTCTAAGATCGGTCGCTGATTCGAGCGGATCGGTAATTTCAGATCCAACTATTCGACCACTCCGTATCATGGCTCTTCTCGTCGATTCAAGCTCTGTAATTTTACGTCGCAACTTTGGTAAGGCCTGTAGTGCATCGACCTCGTGAACATGATACGAGATGTCGCAGTTATGAGAGAAGTTAATGAGGCTGTTGAGCCAACCAGATGAAGCTGTTAGAGGATACCCTGATATAAAAAGGGTACGCATATAAATATCATCAATCTCTATGTAGTTTGGCTGCTCTTCAAGCCCTGCATAAGAAATGACATCCATCGGATCTTGTTGACCATAGCTAAAATCAAGTTTTTGCGTACTTGCACGCGGCTTTGTTTTGCGTGACAAAAGAGTACAAATCATTTTCGATTGCCTTATAAGTGTCATAAGATAGCCTCCGTAAATAGTTTCATTGTTTGTTCGGTCAGTGACTGACGTTTAGCTTGAACAGGGCTATAGAACTCGTAGAACATATCAAGCACTTCTAAGCTACTCAGTTTCCTTGTTTGGACGCCTAGCCTGCCAAGGCCCTTACTGACAATGTCACTACTGAGTCGGAGTTGCTCGTGGATAATGGCGGTATTTTTACTGCTTGCAACAAGCGAGCCTGTGTAAGGAATAACGATATAAAAACGTCTAGTGAGAATCTTATTTTTTATAACCAGACTTTGTATAAATTCGCTATAGTGTCTCGCTTGCTCTCTATAGATTGATTCTTCCTCACTCTCCACTCGTGATCGGAATGCTTCTAGATATGTATCCATATCCATTTCTCTAACTCGTATAATCATCTGAAGAGGAGACGAGAGAGCATTTAAAAAAGCTTGGTATGTGTCGATCATTGCATCTTGCTCATCTTCACTCTTTAGCTCAAAGTTAATCGATGACGATTCGAGTATCACACGAAACCTATTGCCAGCGAGCATAAGCACTCCATCATCAACTCCCTCTATAGCTATCTGCTGCCGCGACGAAGCTTTTTTAATCGTTTTTTGAAACACTGACATAGAGTGATCCTTTCCTACTACGTTTATATACGATCTTTTTTGTGCCACCGTGTATCAACTGCTCAAACCCAATTCGCTCCGCAGTTGTAGAAATGTGCAGCGGTGGACTTGGGATATTTATTTCTTTTGGCTTATCCAAATTTTTTTCTTGGTTTCGTTTGATAAGAATTGGTCTCAGTGTCTTATCGTTTTTATTAAATACATAATAGCGAGGCCTCATGTTGTAGCGTGCAAGTAGTTGCGCCCAGTCGAGGATAAGTGTTCCACGTACGCGTATCGCTAGTACTCCAAAACTGACGATTATGATCAACATGACAATAACTTTATACACGCCAATCGCAAATGTGGGTGGTAACGCTGCATATATAACACCCGATATAAAAATAGGTAAAGCGATCAGTATTAACTGTGTCAAACTAAGATTCCCAGCGACCTTATCCTCGATGCTCGTGACCTGTGCTGGAACAATAGCAATTTTCATTTATTTACCACTTTCGTTATTGTTACGGTTTTTGGAACTTGAGCAGCTACTTTGCGACTATCTCTAAATCGACTTGTCGCCTGGTCTATGCCGTACATAAACTGACCACCTAGCCTTCGAGCCGACCGCGCACCAGCACTCGCCACTACAAGTGACGACATTGAGTGTTCAGTTTTGAGAAGCGCGAGTAAGGTCGCGACACCTACGAGTGTCGACATAACTGGATCGAGCACTTTATGCGGATCATTTTGTATCATGCCGTTAAAGATTGAAGCTGCCAGTACCAAGATGACTACATGAATGAAGAGTACAAACACCGTTGTTAGATATGTACGCAGTGCATTAATCGCGAAATCCTTAAAACTAGGTACCAGCCAAAGGAGAAGTACGAGCGGTGCAAGTACGGCTCCAATGTATAAGATGACAAGTCGAAGAATATAGTAGATGAGCAGAATAATAGACAATACAATAAACACGATAAATACAAGGAGCGCCGCCAGCTTCATATCCTTTGACTGCTCGGCAACCAGTTTTAAGCTATCCCACACGCTCGAGATCGAAAACCCTGCTTTTAATGCATTAATCATACCGTTCGACAGGCTAACGATGCCGTCGATGAGAAAGATCGAACTATTCATCAGCATGAAGATCAGAATTAGCTGTGGTATTAGATGCTTGAACTCTAGCTCATCTATCCCAAGTGAGCTCGCACTCATAATATGAAATCCAAGTAGTATGACGACAAGTATAAATAAGACATCTGCAATGGCCAGAATCGCAAGCCATAAATTAAGCACACTACTGTTAGGGGACATTAGCGGAGTCGCATTCGTGAAGTAGCCCAGTGCACCAATAAAGGGCTGAGCTGCTGACTCGATAATATTCCTGAGAAGCCCAGTAATAGCCTCAACAAGTACATCCACCAAACTACCTGAACTTGCCGTTGGCTGAACTGGAGCTAGTGCGGGTACTTCGCTTGACGGAGTTGATCCACTTGATGTAAATGTATTTGTAAGAATACCAGTAAGTGTCACAGCAGCGAGTACAACAACTAGGCCGATGATCGCATTACGAATGATATGTTTTGCATGCTGAAGTTTTTCCGGTCTACCGCTACTCGTTATCATCTGGATGCCGCCGTTAACGATAAAACCGACAGCTACTATTCCAGCAAGAACGAATAGGCTTACGACTATAGGATGGATAAACGTTTGCATTGAGTTGGTTGTAGCTGCTATATCAGCCACAAGTGAGAAATGGGCTGATAGGTAGCTCATAACCGATTAACTCCCGAATGCCCCAGTGGCGAGTGATGTAACAATATTTGCGATGACGAAAGCTGCAATTGTAATGGCTAGTCCGATAGCCGCCCAGGTAATTGTCCGCTTTGCTCGGTCAAGGTGCTCCGGATTACCGGAGCTGGTAATGTAAGTGAACCCCCCTACAACAAAAAAGCCGGTCGCTGTGAGACCGGCTAATCCTGCAATAATCTGTATGATACTGCGTATGAAGTTTTGTACCTGCGACACATCCCCTGTCGCCGCAAAGACCGGAGTAAAAGATAGTACCTGGATGACAATCACCGCACTAAGCTGAATGATAAATTTTATATTTCGCTTCGTCATGGGGCAGGTACTCCTCTTTGGCTACGATAATAGTCTCTAAATCGTAGCATATATATTTGACGTGTCAACTATATTATTTCAAAATAGGTTTAAGCATAACTAGTATGCATTATTTATGTTTGCTTTATGAGTTTATTGTGTATTTATATTGACCTCCTGACATTTCAGGAGTATTTTATATGTAAGCGTACGGGATGTTCCCGGTGAGGATAGCTGTAGTTGGCTATCTATTGCGTTTGTCAGAGGAGTGTTTATGCTTACCGATCTGAGTAGGTACAACCTTCCGCCGATGCACACGGTCACGAGTGCTCAAGAACAAGAGGAGAACGATCGTCCGTCAGAAACCTGCATCGTCTCGGCGATGAACATCATCAGGCGTACCCTGAGCCGACACCGGCGCAGGGGCCAGGGCCTCACCAGAGAGGCACTCTGGAAGCGGTTCGACACCGACAAAGTAGGGGGCACGTACGACGAGCGACTTCAGTCGTTCGAGATTGCACTTGCAAGGCTCAAGGCATCTTCAGAGGTCAACTTGATCTCTGTGCCGGAGTTCCTCGGGGGCAAGTGGGTGGGCGACACATCCATCTACCGAATCACACCTGGTTGCGGTTCGTCCAGCAAGCAGGTTCGAAGCAGCAAGGCCGTGCGACAGATCGCATGACCATTCCCCAGGTGGGAACGTTCGGGATCCGATGAGGCGGCCATGAAAAGCCACTTCTCTCCCAGAACGTTCCCACCTGGTGGACACACAACCCAAGTTTGGGTTATTTTTTTACATTTTTACATTATTTCGATGAAACACGTATAAGGCGACGATATTATTTAAATCTAATGAAATGAAAATAGGACGCACGTAGTGTGCGTCCTATTCCCGAACTGATCCTGTCTAGCTATGCAGGAATACCCGCCGGCTGGTAGCCCATGACGGCGACCTTGCCCTTGAGTGCGAGCTGGATGCCCTGTGGATTGTCGTACTCGAGACCAAGCATGGTGAATGGATCCAGGATGTACCACCAGTCGAGAGTCTTCCCGAATGCGAACAACATGAACGCCATCGTTTGATCACCGAGAATTCTTCCTGCGGTGATGTAGTTGATCTCCTCACCGAGACGGGGAACTGACCTACCGTAGCTCTCACTGGGCCAGCCTTTGAGGAGTTCGATCATCTCAGCTGCATGCTCGTGAACCTTGTTGGTCTTGAGAGCAATCTTGACGAGGAAGAAGTTGAATACTTCGCTACCTTCGACGGGTTGTTGGTTCTCATCCGCCTCGCCGAGCGAGTCGTTGAGGAGTACGTTGATTCTCGCGATATCCATCGCAGGTACATCCTTTCAGTCGGGAATACATATAATATATCATAAAAACACGTAATTAGCAACTATACGTGTCGACAGCGGCTCACATTTTTCGATGGCCACCCCTGATGAAAAATGGTATACTGATCCATATGAGTATCATTTTTAAACGAACAAAAATACTAGCGACGCTTGGCCCTCCGACAAGTACACCAGAAATGATCGAGAAGCTTGCGAGCGCTGGCGTCAACGGATTTCGCCTGAACTTTAGTCATGGTGACTACCCAGAGCGCGATGATCAAATCAGATGGATTCGCGAAGCAAGTGAGAAACTTGGGAAGCCAGTTGCTATCTTGCAGGATCTTCAAGGTCCAAAAATCCGACTCGGTAATTTAAACGAAAATATGTCAGTGAAGACTGGTGATGTATTAACACTTGATCACGCCGCTGAACACGATGGACTTATTATCCCAATTCAGTACAACCTTGCCGAAAAAGTAAAAGTAGGGGAGCCTGTCTATATCTTTGATGGTAAGATTCGAACGACTGTTCTTGAAATATCTTCTCAAACAGCAATTAAAGTTCGTGTTGAAAACAATGGAACACTGATGAGCCGAAAGGGAATTAACCTTCCTGATACGGACTTTGGTGGTGACATTCTTACCGCAAAAGATCTCAAAGATGTTGAGTTTGGTGCGACCCGTGACTTTGATTATGTCGCTCTTAGTTTCATCCAAAGTCCTGAAGATATTATTAACCTTCGTCAAATTCTTGTAAGCCTCGGCTCAAACGCTCAGATCATTTCGAAAATTGAAACAAAAGCTGCAATTATGGACGGTGTTCTTGAAGAAATTGTAAAAGTAAGTGACGGTGTCATGGTTGCCCGCGGAGACCTTGCGGTTGAAGCAGGTGCAGAAGTTGTTCCAATCGTTCAGCGTAAAATCATCGCTCTTTGCCGTAAGCATGGAAAACTAAGTATCGTTGCGACGCAGATGATGGCAAGTATGGTTGACGCACCAGAGCCAACTCGCGCCGAAGTAAGTGACGTCGCGACTGCTGTTATCCTTGGCGCGGACACTGTCATGCTCTCCGATGAAACGGCCAACGGATCGTATCCGCTTGAAACAGTTGCTGCTATGAAAAAGGTAATTATCCATACCCAAGAGAATGTTCCAGTTGCGCCGATTGCTGAAGTCACAACACGCGGAGCAGCAGATCTTGATGCGATCGCAGCTGCTGCAGTAAAACTTGCAGAGCAGCTTAAAGTAACGGCTATTATTGCGAAAACGAAGACAGGCGCCACTGCCTGTGCCATTGCTGCCTACCGTCCAAACCTTCCGATCATTAGCCTAACAAGTGACATAAAGACAGCCCAAAAACTAGCGCTCTGTTATGGAAACCGAACGTATGTTCGTCCTGACGGCGAAGGGGTTGCGTACAAATTAGGTATGGAACTAAAAGAAGAAGGATACTTCAAATCTATCGATGATAAACCTATCCGAATCGCTATTGTAAGCGGAAGTCAACCAGGCATGCCAGGAACCACTGACACAATTAGGATGCGTGTGCTAAAATAACAACAAAAGGGGTGGGGATGAAATTTTTTAAAGAGACTATACGTGACGTGCCGCTAGAACACCAGACTGTTCTTATGCGCGCAGACTATAATGTGCCGTTAAATGCTAAGGGTGAAATTGACGACGATCTTCGTATTCGCGCCAGTCTTCCAACGATTGAATATTTGCTTGAACGCGGCTGCAAGGTGGTGATTATTAGCCACCTTGGTCGCCCAGAAGGTATCGATCCAAAACTGAGTCTCGAACCTATTGCGGTTCGACTCGCACAGCTCCTTAGTCGTGAGATTAGGTTTATTAATGATACGATTCATGACCGTGCAGCTCAGGTTGTAAAACGTGCACCAAAAAACAGTGTTATCGTGCTTGAGAACCTTCGTTTTGATAAGCGCGAAGAAGCTGATGACATGGACTTTGCAAAAGCAATCGCTAAAGCATCAGGCGCACGCTATTTCGTGCAGGATGGGTTCGGTGTTGTTCACCGTGCTCATGCCAGTACACACGCAATTACGATGTGCCTCCCAAGTGTTGCTGGTCTTCTTCTTGAAAAAGAATACATGTCTATTACAGGTGCAATGAATCATCCAAAACGACCACTTTACGCAGTCATGGGCGGAGCAAAAGTGAGCGATAAAATCGGGCTTATTAAAGAATTCGTGACACGTGCCGATAAGATTATTGTCGGCGGCGCCATGGCAAATACATTTCTTGCATATAAAGGGCTCTCGCTTGGTGCAAGTAAATACGAATCAGATCAAAAAGATACCATTGATGGTATTTATGCTGCGGTCCGTGAAAAAGTAGGCGATGATGTCGATAGTTTCTTGGTTCTCCCAAGTGATGTCGCAGTTGCAACCTCAATTGATGCTGATCAGCCTCGTAAAAATGTCTCAGTTGATAAAATAGGAGACAAAGACGAAGCACTCGATATTGGTGATCAGACGATCGAAGTGATTGTAAAAGATGTCACAGATAACGCCGCGACCGTCATCTGGAACGGAACGCTTGGCTACGCTGAACTTCCAAACTTTGCTCATGGCTCTGCAAGACTTGCGATGGCACTTGCGACAAAACCAGAGACAACATCAATTATTGGTGGTGGTGATACGGCCGATTTCATTATCAAATGGGACGCAAAAAAAGGTGGTAGTTTTACGCACGTTTCTACTGGCGGCGGCGCGAGCTTAGAGCTCATGGCTGGGGACAAATTGCCAGGTATTGAAAGTTTGCTAGACGCCCGTAAATAAGTACGTTACACTAAAGAATAAGAAAAGCAGAAGCATTATGGCTCAAGATAAAACACTCATTGTCGGCAACTGGAAAATGAACCTCACTACTCATGAGGCAAGTTTATATATTCATAAGCTCGCAGGTCTCGTAAAACCTCACCGTGACGTCGAAGTTGTCATCGCACCGTCACTTCTTTCACTCCAATCACTGAGTCTTCAAATAGACCGAAAACAGTTTAAACTCGCTGTTCAAAATCTCTACTGGCGAGATAGCGGTGCATTTACAGGCGAGGTTTCAGCCGCGCAGCTTCACGGCATTGTTAACTACGCTATTGTCGGTCACTCCGAACGACGTCATATTTTCCATGAATCAGACAAAGATACCCGTGCGAAGGTACAGGCAGCGATTCGTAATGACATTAAGCCAATCCTCTGTATTGGTGAAACAGCCAGTGAACGTGCCGATGGTGAAACGCATGACGTCCTTCACGATCAACTTCTTGGTGGACTTGCTAATGTGACAAGCGAAGAACTAAAAAGTGTTGTCATCGCCTACGAACCAGTCTGGGCAATCGGAACGGGTGTTAGCGCTATGCCGGCAGACGTTGAAAAAGCAGTGAAGACGATACGTAACCAGGTTAAACACCTTTATGGTAAAGAAGCAGCCGAAGCAATCGCAGTTCTTTATGGTGGTAGTGTGAAGGCAGATAGTGCTGCAGCATACCTCGCAACTCCTGGAGTTGATGGATTACTGATTGGTGGAGCAAGTCTCGAAGCAGAAGGATTTGTCAGTATCATAAAAGGGGCACATAAACTAAAAAGTAAGGGTGGGGACCAATGAAAGAACTTGATTTTGACGAACTAGACCGGGCAGTGAGCTCTCTCATGTCTGATGCCTCATCTTTTGCTACTTCCGCTCCTGATGGACCAAAAGAAAAAATCCTTGACATTCCACTGACAGATACACAGCCTGCATCTCAAGCAGGTGGCTTTATGATGCCTGGCGCTCAGAAAGTCGATAAGGCCGAAGACGACGACGATGCGGACGAAGAAGATAATACGCCAGTTGTCAAAGCACCACCAGCGATTCGTCGTTCGAATGGCCGCTTTATGGACGTTGTTCACCCCTCATCAGATATGAAACAAGCAGGTCCATCATTTACTTCAGCACCGAGGCAGGGAATAAGTATCTCCCCTGCCCCATCGGTTCTTGCTATGCCGACTGAGCCACCAAAACCAGTTGAGCCAATCGAACAAACGCCAACAGCAGCACCAGTGGTCTCTGAACCTGAAGTAAAAGAAGAAGCTGCTACGAGCGACTGGCCTGACCCACTTGATATGGCGAAACCGTCTGAGGAAAAGCAAGAAGAGAAGCCTGAAGAGAAAGTTTTAGATACTGAACCTGATACAGAACTTGCAGCAGCTCTTGAATCGCTCCCTGCTATTGATGAGGAAGTAAAATCTTCACCACTTGCATCACCGTTTCTGAGTGATACGAAAGTTGAAAAGCGACCACTCGGTGGCTCTGGCTCATTTACAGTAAGTGAGCAAACAAACGCGCTAGCAAGTGATGTACCCGTTCCAGAAGTGACAGCTGAAGATCAGACGGTTACAGACCCTACGGCATTTGAAGCACCACTTCCTGAAGAATTCCAATCTGATCTTGTGGCAATTGAATCTGGTGAGGCGAATGAACCAACACCAGATCTAGTTCCAGCTCCAGTTGAAGCACCTGCACTCGTTGTCACGACAAAAATGGCATCAGCTCCAGAGCGCGTGACCTCTAAAGAGCCAGTCAAAGCACTTATTCCAGACCATTTCCCTGACGAAGATCTTCCAAAAGGACCATCGTCTATTGCACAGCAGTACCGCGAAGAAGCAAGCACTGGTGACCAGACGAATGGCTCAATCTATGACACGGATTCATACCATAAACCACTTGCGCATCCAGCTAAGAAAAAAGCTAGTTGGCTATGGATTGTTTGGATCCTTCTTATTCTTGCCGTTGGTGCAGGCATTGGTGCCGGACTCTACTATTTCGGTATTGTAAAATAGTCAGCTTCAGTGTGATTCACGTCTTAAGTCGGCTATACTAGATACAATGGATTTATTCGAAGGACTTAACCCGGCACAGTCCGAGGCAGTACAAACTGTGGACGGCCCAGTACTCATTTTGGCAGGTGCGGGGAGTGGGAAAACAAAGACACTGACGCACCGTATTGCGTATCTTATTGCGCACGAACATATCTGGCCAAATGAAATTTTAGCCGTTACGTTTACGAACAAGGCCGCTAAGGAAATGCGCGAACGTCTCGGCCATCTTCTGAATCAGAACGGTTCCAACCGTTCTTTTATGCCATGGATGGGAACATTCCATGGTATCTGCGTTCGACTGCTAAGACAAGACGGAGACAAGATTGGTATTGCACCAAACTACGTTATTTACGATGAGGATGATCGTCAGGGACTTATTAAGCAGGCGATGAAGCAACTGTCCCTTACGGACAAGCAGATTAAACCCCGTGCCGTCAGTAGTATTATTAGTAATGCAAAAAATGAGCTTGTCAGTCCTGGAGAATTTATTTCTACGGCTCAGTATCCATTCGAACAATCAGTAGGGAAAATATATGAGCACTACGAAACACTCCGCAAAAAAGCCGGCGCACTAGATTTTGACGATCTTCTGATTGAAACAGTTCGTCTGTTTAAAGAAAAACTAGATATAAAAGCTATTTGGCGCGACCGCTTTAAGCATATTTTAGTCGACGAGTACCAGGACACAAACGCTGCCCAGTACGCCATTATTAAGAGCCTCATCGGTGAATCTCGTAATGTCTGCGTCGTCGGTGACGACTGGCAGTCGATCTATAGCTGGCGAGGGGCAGACTTTACGAACATTTTGAACTTCGAACGTGACTTTCCAGGTGCAAAGATTATAAAACTCGAGCAGAACTATCGTAGCACTGGCTCTATTCTTGAAGCCGCACAGAATGTTATTACTAAAAATACGACAAGAACAGATAAGAAGCTTTGGACAGCTGAACCAATGGGTGATCCAGTTCAAGTCCACGGGGTCTACGATGAAGCCGAAGAAGCCTATACGGTTGCAAGTAGAATCAGCGCTCAGGCGGCAATTGGGGCAAGGGCATATGGAGACTTCGCTGTCTTGTACCGAACAAACTCCCAGAGCTACACACTTGAGCGCTCATTTTTACAGCTCCGTATCCCCTACCAGATTATTGGCGGTGTTCGTTTCTATGACCGTAAAGAAATTAAGGATATGATTGCTTATCTTCGACTCCTCTACCAGCCAAACGACAGGATGAGCTTTACTCGTATTGTGAACATCCCAGTAAGAGGTATCGGCGCAACCAGTCTCGAAAAATTCCTATCATGGCAGGCAGGTAGTGGCATGGATATTATCGGCGCTCTTTCAAATGTCGAGCAGACTAGCAGCCTGATGCCAAGGGCGCGAATGGCCCTCGCTAAATTCGGTGAGTTACTAAGAATCTTACAGGCAAAAGTCCAGGCAGAGCAATCACCAACTGAGATTATTGAATACCTTATTGAAAAAACTGGGTATCGAAACTATCTTCTCGATGGAACACCGCAGGCAGAGGAGCGGGAAGCCAACATCGGTTCCCTTATATCTGACGCCGCATCGTTTGCCTCGCTTCCAGACTTCCTCGAAGAAGTGGCGCTCATGTCGAGTGCCGATACGAGTAGTAATGATCAAAAGGTGACGCTTATGACGATCCATGCTGCAAAGGGTCTCGAGTTCCCTGTTGTTTTTATGGTCGGCATGGAAGAGGGTATTTTCCCACATTCGAGAGTCTACGAGGCAGGTCCGAGCGAACTTGAAGAAGAGCGTCGTCTTTGCTACGTCGGTATGACGAGAGCAAGGCAGGAGCTTCATCTTAGCTACGCACAGAGCAGGCTGCAGTTTGGCCAGCGGGCATATAATCCAGCATCTAGATTTCTGAGTGATATGGGCTACGAACTCGCTTCGATGCCATCACCATCATTTAAGCAAAATACCTCAGACGAGACATTCTTTGACGTACCACAGTTTGAAATATCAGACCGAGTTCGCTCATTACAATTTGGGGCAGGCGAGATCGTTGATATAGACGGCATGGCGGTAACGGTGTTATTTGACAGCGGCCAGCGGAAAAAACTAAATGTTGAATACGCACGGCTTGAAAAAATATAGTTTTCAAAATTAGCGCCATACGGCCTAATTTGGTATAATTAATCAAAGTACATTCTAAATTGAATGCTACCTTGTGTATGAGAAATTTATTTCGTATTAATCCCACCCACCTATTCCGTGTTTTCGCTTTTACCGGCGTCGTTTTGTTATTGTTTACGCTTTTTAGCTCAGTTATGACTGCACAGGCGGCTACAACCAGGACAGGAACCGGCGGACGCCTCATTACGATCCACGATAACGGACAGGACCGTGGCCTTATGACAAACGCAACGACTCTTCGAGATGCGTTTAATGAAGCCCATATTCCACTAGATAAAAATGACCTGGTTGAACCTGGTCTTGATGAACAACTCGTCGCAAATAACTATGAAGTGAATGTCTATAGAGCACGTCCTGTCATGATCATCGACGGTGCGGTTCGTCAAAACGTTATGACCCCATACCAAACAGCCGAGCAAATTACCCAGCACGCTGGTATCGAGCTTCACGACGAAGATAAGACAACTATTAGCAGGAGCGACAATATCGTTGCTGATGGAAGTGGCCTCCTCCTTACGATCAACCGGGCAACACCATTTACACTCGTACTTTATGGTAAAAAAGTTAGCGCGTATACACAGGCAGCATCTGTGGGAGACATGCTAAAAAGTAAGGGCATTAGTCTTGGAAAAGATGACACACTTTCAGTTGGATCAGCTACAAAAATACAGGCTGGTATGTCAATTGAACTATGGCGAAACGGCGTCCAGACAGTGACGCAAAGTGAAGATATCGCCTTTACGACTCAGCAAATTCAAGACGCTGATCAGCCAGTTGGCTACAAGGTAGTCCAAACTCCTGGTGTTAACGGGAAGAAGTCCGTTTCATACCAGATCGAAATGAAGAACGGTATTGAAGTAAGTCGTCAGGTGATTCAGAGCGTCACAACAACAGAACCGGTCAAACAGGTTGAAACTGTTGGTATTAAAGTAAATCTTCCCCCTGGATCTCATCAGGACTGGATGGCAGCCGCTGGTATTGCCGAGAGTGACTTTGGATACGTCGAATATATCGTTGGCCACGAAGGTGGATGGTGCCCAGTAAGATGGCAAGGTGATCGCGGATGTGTCAATCACGGTTCTGCACCAGCAGGATCTGGCTATGGTATCGTGCAGGCAACTCCTGGCGGTAAGATGGCGTCAGCCGGAGATGACTGGCTTACGAACCCAATTACACAGCTTCGCTGGGCAACAGGTTACGCAGTAGGAAGATACGGTAGCTGGGCGGGTGCATATAACCACTGGCTCTCTAGTCATAACTGGTAATCATGCCAAATAAATCCCTCGGACAGCACTGGCTACGAGATCGCGATGTGTTAGCGCACATTGCAGATCTTGCAGATATTAAAAAGTCAGATACGGTTCTTGAAATTGGTCCTGGACTTGGTACTCTAACATCCGAACTGCTCAGACGTGCAGACAAGGTGATTGCCGTTGAATTTGACGAAGACCTGGCGCGAAAACTCCCCGGTCAGTTTCCTGGCAAGAATCTCGAAGTCAAAACAGGTGACATCCTTTCATTCGATCTTTCCCAGCTTCCGAAAAACTATAAAGTTGTTGCCAATGTCCCCTACTACATCACGAGTAAAATAGTTCAGCTTCTTATGACAGCAGATAACAAGCCATCAACAGCAGTACTTCTTGTCCAAAAAGAAGTAGCCCAGCGCCTCGCGGCAAAACCAGGTGATCTGAGTATCCTCGGCGTCAGTGCGCAGCTTTTTTCTCATGTAAGTCTTGGCGACATAGTTCCGGCTGCTCTTTTTGAGCCAGCCCCTAAAGTAGATAGTCAGGTGGTGGTATTAAAAACCCGCACTGAATCATTTCTAGGTGATATACCAGAAAAAGAATTCTTTAAAGTTGTAAAAGCTGGCTTCTCTGCAAAACGCAAAAAACTACGCTCGAGTTTGTCTGCTGGTCTTGGTATCACGAAACCAGAACTAGAAGCAATGCTAAAAGAGGCGAACATCAGCCCGGACGATAGGGCAGAGAGCTTGTCGCTCGATGATTGGCTACGACTAACGAAACTTCAATAATACCTGGCATACGGCCAGGTATTATTCGTAGAAAACAAAAAAAACATAAAAAAAGACGCCTACTTGGCGCTATGCATATCGATTGAAGTTATCGACAGTTAGATAATAAATATATGCCTGGGGCGGGTAACTGTTTCCAGTAAACCCGCCCCAGGGGCAAATCACATACAATCTGAAGTGATCAGCTCGCCCCGAAGGGGAGGTATCTGTCACAGATGGAAGAGCAGAACTGCTCGTCCGGTGACGATCGCATCAGTTTAATACATGGGCCCGCAGTGGGTTCACCGTCCAGCGCAGCTGTTTGGCTGGCACGGCGTCCCCACTGCGGGGGCTTGTGAGCGGGTGGACGTTTGGGCCGCTGCTTCGATTTGCATCGACGCGGCCCAGACTACTGCCCGAGAATCACTGTGAACATTCCTTCACCCTTTCTCACGCGAACTAGCTGTCGCATGGGTCACAAAGTTGCTCTAGGCGTCTTTCCCTTGCGCGGGCAAAAGACGGAGAACCCTTTGGTGGGGGACTCTCTAAACCCTAGACTAAGGTCATTCGTTCTCCATTCGGACTACATGTGCTTGATCACCGAGTGCGACGACGGCCACTTGCATGGGCGCCGTGTCCCATCTGGAGTGGCCGCCGCCGGCCGATGATCAGCTGTCGCTGGTGATCGGGTCGGAGCCGCCGGCCGGGGAGGGGTTCGAGATCTCGGACTTGGTCTTCTTGAAGGACTCGTGGTGCGAGGTGGTGCCGTACGGAGGGGACATGGTTGGTGTACCTTTCGTTTGGCCGGAAGTGTGATTCACTCCGGTCTGATCTATACTGAAATTATGTTCAGTCCAGATCAGACCGGAGTATTTTTATTACCTAACTGTCAAAGTACCGACCAGGATTGAATTGCTCCACTCAACTGATTGATTTACACACTCTACATCATAATTATACTATTGTCAATATCTTTTAAAAAAAGTTGCTAGAATTATATAAAAGTGAAATAATATATACAGGTTTATGCCAGTAGTCCCACACTTCGATCGGAGTTCGCATGGTTCTAAGACGAACCGCTGTGATCCTGCTAGGACTTGTCCTATCAGGTGTTGTGATGCTTGTTGCAGTCATGATTCATCTCGTGGCAGCCGGGAAAATGTCAACGTGGCCGTCTGCGCTTCGGTGCGTAGACGACATGACGGGCGATGATCATCCGGAAGGTGCATTTGCAGATGCACTGTGCATTCTCACAAGCCATGAGATGTCGGAGGAACAGAGGCAGTTCGCTGGGCAGTATGGACTCGTGGCCATGTATGGTTTACCAGAATCTGGTGAGATCCAGGGTGTCGGTATTGCTCCCTATGAGTCAAGCTGCGTCGTGTTTTTCGCGGGATCACCCAGTAGCCCGATTGCAGGACTCATGCCGCGATACGCGTACACTGGAGGAGATTTCCATGTCAGTACGTCCGCCAACGGAACAACCATCGCCGATATCACCCAGTTTCTAAGGGATAACGAGGCGATGTGTTCCTGACCCGCTACTAGCAGTGTAGAGCCCCGCTCCGCTGCACACGGTAGCGGGGTTTCTATATCTAAGATTATTAGCTCATGTATAGTAGTCATATGACAACACTTCAGATTGCTTGCTCGACAACTCTTGATGGCTCTATGAAAATAGGGGATTCATTTCATCCTGAAGAGATTGGGGCAAATCGTGAGAAGTTTCTCAAAAAGAATGACATGACTCTTGAACAGATGATTCTTGTGCCACTCACATACACTGGCGACAATTACCGCCGCTATTTTACTGTCGGTAAAGATGAAGCAGGTGAGGGAATTACTAAACCATCAACAAAAGAAGCCGACGGGCTACTCACAACTGAAGCTGGCCTCAGCCTGTTTCTTCCTCTTGCCGATTGTATCGGAACGGTGCTTTACGACGCTAAAAATGGAGCAGTGATGCTCACTCATCTTGGGAGACATAATCTTGAACAAGAAGGTGGAAGAACATCCGTCGAATATATGGTCCAGCAATGTGGCAGTGATCTCCGTGATATAACCGCCTGGCTCAGCCCTGCAGCGGGTGGAGTGAATTATCCTCTCTTTGGATTTGATAACAGGAGCATGCACGACGTTGCTATAGAGCAACTTCTTAGCGCCGGTGTTTTAAGGGAGAATATTACCGCATCTCCTATTGATACAACAACCGATCCAAAGTACTTTTCACACAGTCAATTTCTAAAGGGCGAAAAAGATAGTGATGGCCGCTTCGCTGTCGTTGCCGTCCTTTATGAAGACTAGTTTATACCTCCTATGTAATCTGTTACAATAAGACGCAATGGGAAAAAAATTATACATCACTACCGCCATTCCTTACGTGAATGCCAAACCGCACATTGGTAATGCGCTTGATTACCTCATCGCAGATATTTGGTCTCGCTACCAAAAACAAAATGGCCATGAAGTTCGTTTTCAAGTTGGAACTGATGAACATGGTAATAAGATTGCCAGTAAAGCCGCAGAGCTAGGGCTTCAGCCCCAAGCCTACACTGATCAAATGTACGGAAACTTTGAGCAGCTCATGCTCAAAACTGGTGCCGAGTTTACAGATTTCATCCGCACAACAGACCCGCACCATATTGGTGCAGTTCAGTATATCTGGCAAAAACTCCAACCGTATATCTATAAAGGTACCTACGAAGGTTGGTACTGTGTTGGACATGAGGCGTTTTTTACAGATAAAGAAGTGCAAGCGACAAACGGCGTCTGCCCCGATCATCAGACACCATATGAACATGTCAGCGAAGAGAACTACTACCTAAAAGCTAGTGCATTCACCGAGAAGATTCGTGAAGCCATTGAATCAAAGCGTATGGAAATTGTTCCTGAATTTCGTGGTAAAGAGTTCCTTGAACTTATGAAAGACGGGCTTCAGGATGTGAGCATTAGTCGGCCACGTAAAAACCTTTCATGGGGTGTTCCT
Source organism: Candidatus Saccharimonadales bacterium (assembly GCA_039928925.1). Classification (NCBI taxonomy): domain Bacteria; phylum Candidatus Saccharimonadota; class Candidatus Saccharimonadia; order Saccharimonadales (SeqCode); species Saccharimonadales bacterium (SeqCode). The sequence goes on from JBDSSF010000001.1 coordinate 80,558, forward strand.
GTTCCTGGTGACCCAGAGCAGGTTATGTATGTCTGGATTGATGCACTTGCAAACTACATCACCGTCCTTGGCTATCCAGATCGTGCTGGTTGGGAAGAATACTGGCCTGCAGATGTACAGGTAATTGGCAAAGATATTCTTCGTTTTCACGCTGGTATTTGGCCTGCCATGCTTCTAGGTCTTGAGCTTTCAGTTCCAAAGAAGCTACTCGTTCATGGCTTTATTAATATTGCCGGAGCTAAAATTAGTAAAACAGTCGGAAACGTCGTCGATCCAAATGAGGTGATTGATCAATACGGTCTTGATGCTTTTCGTTATTTCTTTTCTCGCCACATCCCAACTCAGGATGATGGCGATTTCACATGGGAGAAACTTGAAACTGCGTATAACACCGAGCTTGGCAATGATCTGGGTAACTTAGTGCAGCGTGTATCAAGCATGATCGTTCGCTACCAATCAGGGGTTATTGGCGACGCTCCACAAAATGAGCATGACAATAAAACATATCATGAACATATGCAGACACTTAACTTCAACCGTGCACTTGATGAAGTATGGGCAATGGTCCGAGGCCTTAATCAGTACATTGAAGACGTTAAGCCTTGGGAAATAGCTAAAACTCGTGAACAAAATCCTGACGCTGAAGCACATCTTTCCGAGGTATTATCTCATGCAGTAGGTAACCTTCTTCAGATCGGTGATCTTCTCCTGCCGTTCTTACCAACGACGGCTACTGCTATTCACGGTATGTTTGAATCGGGGCTTGTGACTCCGTCGACGAGTGTTCTCTTTCCAAAGATATATCTTCACACTCCTGATCCTCGTGCGGGACTTCCTCCAAAGAGCTAATATGCTAATCGATACGCATTGTCATATCCATGAATCTGACTATCCTTTAGATAGTACTGTTGTTTTACAGCATGCCAAAGACGTTGGGGTAGGTAAGATGATATGCGTCGGAACCAGTGAGAAGAGCTCAAAAGATGCTATTACGTTTGGTGGCCTTCACGAGAACATTTACGCCTCGATTGGCGTTCATCCACATGATACAAAAGATGGCTATGACATAGAGGGACTTTTTAACGCACCACGACTTGTGGCTGTTGGTGAAATTGGTCTCGACTACTTCTATGCACATAGTAAGCGCGAGATTCAGATACAGGCCTTAGAAGCCCAAATACATATGGCACTCGCTCATAATCTCCCAATTATCTTCCACGTTCGTGATGCGGCAACAGTCATACAAGGACACTCAGTATGGGATGACTTTTGGCCAATTATAGATAATTTCCATGGCATAAGGGGTGAGCTGCATAGCTTTACTGATTCACAGATTCAACTTGAAAATGGACTGAAACGAGATTTTTTTATAGGGGTCAACGGTATCAGTACATTTACAAAAGATGAGGCCCAAAAAGCCATGTTCACCTCAATTCCGCTGTCTAAATTACTTCTTGAAACTGATGCTCCCTTCTTGACACCAGCTCCTGTACGTGGTATAGTCAATGAGCCAGCATTTGTGAAGTACGTCGCAGAGCATCATGCAGCGGTAAGAAATATACCACTTGATGAACTTGCGGCAGTAACGGCCGCAAATGCTACAGTGCTTTTTGCACTCTAACATACACACGAAAAGAAACCTCTATAGCAACTAGACGGAGTAATAACTATGTCAGAATTTGAACATATCCCGACAGAACTCACTACCGACACTGATGTGTCCCTCCATGCTGGCAATCCAGATCTATTGGATTTGGCAGAAGCACGCATTCTTCTTGAAAAAACTCAAAATGATCTTGCATCCGAAGCACTAAAGACGACTCCACATGGGTATATTGGACGTCTGAGCGTTATTGTGAGCGAAGCACGACAGTATGAACTTGACTCTACAATATCAGACGATGATTACGAGTACACACAAAGTAATGTCATATCGCTTGCCGATGCGCGTCGCCGTAAACAAGAGAATACGATATTTCTCGACAAAGCAGCATAAGGAGATCATGCCATGGCTGATGTATTTAAAAAAGCACTCAAACTACTTATCGGAAACAGTTCATCTCTTCCGAAACTAAGTATGCCAAAAAACCGACCGTTCAAAACACTGACTGAACGTGAACTAATTCAACTTGAAAGTAATATCGGATCAGAGCTATTTGGTCCTATTCCCGCTGGGAATCGACGAGAATTTTTTAATCTCGATCCAAATACGTGGATTTGGCACGAAGAATGGATAGATGTTGAAACTGGTAAGAAAAAAGTAGCGACAACAAGGTACGAAGTTCACGATAATGGCATCTTGAAAGTACAAGAAGGTGCAAAGTATAAATTTATCGAAGGTGAAGAGTTAAAAAATCTGACAGTTGCCGTGCAGATGTATCACGAGCGAGTAATGCGTGAAGTATACCAGCGTGATCCAGCAAGCGGTGAAAAGCTTAGCTAACTGGTATAATTAGTTACGTGAGCACTGATACTATTTATCTTGATCATGCCGCGGCGACTCCTATGGACGAACGTGTGCACGCTGCTATGCAGCCGTACTTTTCTGAACTCTTTTATAATCCATCAAGTCCATATTCTCCTGCCATTGCTGTACGGCGAGATTACGAAGAAGCAAAGCATACAATTGCAGGTATCATAGGCGCAAAACCAGATGAACTTGTCATGACTGCAGGCGCAACTGAATCAATTAATCTTGCTTTTGGAGCCGTTACCGGCCACGTTATCACGGCAAATATCGAGCACCATGCTGTGCTCGCGGCTGCGAGAACTCACGATCATACCATTATTGCAGCTGACGAACGTGGAACTATCTCACCGGAATCGGTGAAGCAGGCGATTCGACCTGAAACTGAGCTTGTGAGCATTGCCACCGCTAACAATGAACTTGGCACCGTCCAGTCTCTCCGTGATATCGCAGCTGTGATTCACCAGGAGCGCGAAAAGCGCCTTGAGGCAGGTAACCACACGCCTATTTATCTTCACACAGATGCATCTCAGGGGGCAGGACAACTCGATATTACCGTAGCGCGGCTTGGCGTTGATATGCTGACCCTTAATGCGGGGAAGATGTATGGTCCAAAACAAGTTGGCCTTCTTTGGGCAGCAAGTCATGTCCGGCTTCAGCCGCAAATTGTTGGCGGTGGACAGGAGCGAGGGCTACGAAGTGGAACCGAAAACGTTGCTGGTGTGATCGGATTTGCGAAAGCATTTGCGCTCGTTGATCGTCACCGAAAAACAGAAGTTGAGCGACTCTCAAAACTACGGGACACGTTAGAGGAAAAGCTAACGAACACATTTCCAGAAGCGGTCATTTCAGGTTACCAAAAAAAGCGGCTAGCAGGACATCTTCACATTTCATTTCCAGGTATCGATGCTGAGCGTCTTGTATTTGGCCTTGAAGCACGCGGTGTACTCGTTGCAACAGGTAGTGCCTGCGCTGCAAATAAAGGGACACGTTCACATGTGCTTACTGCCATCGGTCTTGATCCAACAGTCGCAGATGGAAGTCTGAGACTCACATTTGGCCATCTATCGACAGAAGAAAATACCGAGGCTGCAACGTTGATTCTTATCGATGTGATTGCTACTGAATATAAGAGGCTAGCAAAATGATAAAAGGACTTATTTTAAGCGCCGTTTTGTTTGCGGTTATCGCTTTTAGCCTCAGTGCGTACCTTGCACCTGATGATCTTCGTACGTGTTCGGCGGTATCGCTAACAAATTCAGAGTGTGCTGCGAGCGATGCAATCGTTGCGGTAAGTGGTGGTGATACCACTGCAAGAACTAATGAGGCGATTAATTTGTATAAAGCTGGTTGGGGTAAGAAGCTTATATTCTCAGGCGCCGCAGCCGATAAATCAGGACCAAGTAATGCAAAAGCGATGCAAGGTTTAGCGGAACAAGCCGGCGTATCAGACAGTGATATTATCATCGAAGAGTACGGCGAGACAACAAAAGAAAACGCTGAAAAAACACGTAATATATTCAATGAATATAATATTAAATCCGTTATTTTAGTGACAAGCGGCTACCACCAACGACGGGCAGGACTTGAGTTTAGCCAGCGTTCACCTGACGTTACAATTCGTAACCATCCCGTTGCAAGTGATGCGCAGTGGTCCTCATGGTGGTGGTTAACGCCAACAGGCTGGTACCTTGCACTCAGTGAGTTTTTCAAAATCATTGCATTTTACGTGGGTGGTAGCAGATGATCAATGTCTATGTTGGTATGAGCGGTGGGGTTGACTCCTCATTAACTGCGGCACTTCTTGTCGAGCAGGGGTATAACGTCACGGGTGTTTATATGAAGAACTGGACCCAGGATCTTCCTGGTATGAAATGTCCATGGGCCGACGATCTAGCTGATGCAAAACGCGTTGCCGTTCAGCTCGGTATCGACTTTAAAGTATTCGATTTTGAAACTGAATACCGTCATAAAGTCGTCGACTACATGATCGAAGAATACCGCCTGGGTAGAACCCCAAATCCAGATATTATGTGCAACCAAGAAGTAAAGTTTAAACTCTTCCTAGAGGCAGCACTTGAGGACGGTGCAGACATGATCGCAACAGGTCACTATGCACGTGTCGAAAACGGTATCTTAAAACAAGCCGTCGATACTAATAAAGATCAGACCTACTTCTTATACCGAGTAACGGGCGAGGCACTTGAAAAAACACTGTTTCCACTTGGTGAGTTCACAAAACCTGTTGTACGCGAAATGGCGAAAGAAAGAGGCCTTTATACCGCTGGTAAAAAAGACAGCCAGGGTATTTGTTTTGTTGGAAAAATTGGTATACGTGAATTCTTATCTCAGTACGTCGAACAAACATCGGGTGAGATTATAGATAAAATAACACGTAAAGTTCTTGGACATCATGACGGGGCAATTTTCTACACACTTGGCCAGCGACATGGGCTTGATGTTGGCGGCGGACTCCCGTACTACGTCGTTGGTAAGGATATGGATAAAAACGAAGTCTACGTGACGACAAATCTTAACGATGAAACACTATGGAGAGACACGGTTGGACTTCAGAACCTTCACTGGATAAACGAAACACCAGAAGAAGGAGTCTATACTATTCGGATTCGCCACCGTGCTCCGCTTACAAAAGCGACGTTATTCCACACAGAAGCAGGAGGAGCAAAACTGACGCTTCATGATCAGCAGCGTGCGGTCACTGCCGGGCAGTCAGTCGTCATCTACAAAGATGATATATGCCTTGGTGGCGGCATTGTCGATTAGGCTCTCACTGGAAGTTAAATACTTGGTGACTGAGATCTAGCTTATGGTATATACTGAGTAAATGTATAAAGCGTGGGCGCTAAGACAATCAAAAGGCTTTACAATTGTCGAACTTCTTATCGTGATTGTCGTCATTGGCATTCTTTCAGCTATTGTTATCGTAGCGTACAGAGGCATCCAATCGAATGCCTCTGATGCAATTGTAAAATCCGATGAGACGGCAATATTTAAAGCACTTCGCAGGTATAAAGTCCTTAAGGGCAATTATCCTCAATCTACGGCTGAACTTGAGTCAATGGCAGATGCGGTGACAGGCTATCCAGAATCAAAAATTCGTATTAATACAAGCGCATATGATGTCACGACACCAGCTGCCAGTAACGATACGAATCGCCGCAATCTCATAATTTGTGTGCGAAGTGGCCCCGATCCAAGAGCGGGAATTGCAAGTCTTAGTAAATCTGGAAAGATATTTTTCTACACTTCATTCGGTGGTCCTTCTGAGAGCACACAGAATTGGATCGCTCAGCAATCAACGATGTGCCCACGATTAGGCATCGCGACAACTGATCCTGGCTATGCAAGATCTTTTGGTTATGAGAGGTCAGCTACCCAAGACCCATCAGTCGGATGGAAGCCATACACAAATGGTGAATAGCTTTTTATAAGGGAATAAAAATAGCCGCGACCCGGCTGGGCGGCGCCATGTGGCACCAGCCCAGCCGTTTTCGCGGCGTTGTCAGAGACCCGCTAAGGATCTGAGACTCTGTAGCCCTGGTGTATCAATCTCGATGTAGTAGCCATCACACTCCGGGATGGTACGCTCGGTGTGGTCTGAGAGAGTCACAACTGTCGAGTTGGTCTCGTTGTTGTGCATGATTCGAAGGAAATTCTCGAACCGGATAGGTATACGGTTCTCGGTTCTCCTTCTGTCCTCCCCGTCATTTTTATATGTGACAATGGTTATGAACGAATCCATAACTATCCCTCCGGCTTTTTGAAAAACATCGCCAATCTGACAATGTAATAAATTATATCATGGTATCATAATATTGTCAATATAGTCCAAAATGACAATGACTGGTAAAATAACAGATATGAATGCTCAAGAAATACGTCAAGCTTATCTAGATTTCTTTAAAGACCGCGGACACGCAGTTATTCCACGCGCAAAAATAGTGCCGGAAAATGATCCATCGACTCTTTTTACAGGAAGTGGCATGCAGCCAATGATTCCATTTCTTCTTGGGCAACCACACCCATCAGGGACTCGTCTTGTCGATAGTCAAACATGTCTTCGAGCTCAGGACATTGAAGAAGTAGGCGATAACCGTCATACAACCTTTTTTGAAATGCTCGGCAACTGGAGTATGGGTGACTATTTTAAAGCTGAACAAGTCCCTTGGATGTTCGAGTTTCTTACAGAAGTTGTGAAATTAGATCCAAGCAAGATCTACGTCACATGTTTTATTGGTGCACCAGAATATAATATTCCAAAAGATACCGATGCTGCACAAATTTGGCAAACACTTTTTGCTACTAAGAATATTACGGCTGAAGTTGCTGACATTGGCTCAGAAGAGGACGGCTATTCTCGTGGCATTAAAGATGGTGAACGAATATTCTACTACGATGGATCAAAGAACTGGTGGAGTCGAAATGGTGGTCCAGAAACGACACCAGTAGGTGATCCGTGTGGTCCTGATTCAGAAATGTTCTACGACTTTGGTACGCCGCATAACATTGAGTATGGTGAATTTTGCCACCCAAACTGCGACTGTGGTCGTTTTATGGAAATTGGTAACAACGTCTTTATGGCGTACAGGAAAGAGGCTGAAGGTGTCTTTGTCCCACTTGAAAAACCAAACATTGATCATGGCTCGGGCTTAGAGCGCATTGCAGCTGCTGCAATCAATGACCCAGATGCATATAAGATCAGTCTTTTGTGGCCAATCATTGAAAAATTAGAGAAAATTAGCGGCAAGAGTTACGATGCAAATCAGGCAAGTATGCGGGTCATCGCTGATCATCTTCGCGCTGCAACATTTATGGCCGTTGATGGTATCGTACCGAGCAACAAACAACAAGGTTACGTTATGCGTCGTCTCGTAAGACGTGCCATGATCAAAGCATTTGATCTTGGTATCGAGCAAAACTTCCTCGAACAAATCGTGCCAGTTATCGCTGATCTTTATCATAATGATTTTCCAGAAGTTGCCGAAAACCGTGAGCAGATTATTGCAGTCCTTATTAAAGAAGAAAAGGCATTCCGCCAAACAATCAGAAAAGGCCTTTTGGTGTTTTCAAAACTACAAGCAGGTGGTCTTACGGGCGAAGAAGTATTTACACTGTATGACACATACGGCTTTCCATCTGAGCTCTCAACCGAAGAAGCATTTAAGCAAGGAATTGATCTTAGCGAAAATTGGCGCGAAGAATTTGATGCAAAAATGACCGAGCAGCGTGAACGCTCTCAAACTGCAGCAAAGGGTACCTTTAAGGGTGGTCTTGGCGGTCAGACTCTTCAACATAAGAAATACCACACGGCGACGCACCTTATGTATCAGGCGCTTCGCCAGGTTCTTGGTGATCACGTCGTACAACATGGAAGCAATATCACTGAAGAACGTCTTCGCTTCGACTTTTCTCATCCTGAAAAAGTAACTCCTGAACAAATTCAAGAAGTTGAAGCTATCGTCAACGAACAGATTCAAAAAGATCTAAAGATTAGTTTCGCTGAATATCCAACAAAAGTAGCGCGCGAAGAAAAAGGTGCGCTTGGTCAGTTTGGCGACCGCTACGGTGATACGGTTAAAGTCTACAAGATGATTGCAGACGGTGAAGATGTTCCGTTTAGTTTTGAAATTTGCGGAGGTCCTCATGTCGATCACACACACGAACTTATCGATGGTGGCAAAACCTTCAAAATAATTAAAGAAGAATCATCAAGCGCCGGAATTCGTCGTATAAAAGCAGTCCTCCAGTAAAGTTATCAGAAATTAAAATAGGGCAAGTGTTCATACACTTGCCCTTCACGTCTTTTGCTGTGTATTACTACACAGCCCTCATTGAAGATTATCTACTTCTTGGTGCCATCATTCGAGCCGAACAGTATCCAGCGGACGAGTAGTACTAAAAGCATGAGCACATCCAGTATCAAAACTGCCATAATGTAGGATGCCACAATCTTACCAGTAGGAGCGTCACCATAGCCCCACCAGTCGATCTTGCAGGTGAGAGACGACAATGACTCACACCCCTTCATCTTGACACCGATGACGAGGAACAGGGTTACTCGCTCGACAGCGAAGATGAGTAACAGAATACTCAGTACAAATCCAAGTCGACGAGGAGCGCTACCGAGCTTACTGCCAGATCCTGACGTCATGATAACTCCAAATTTTCGAGGAACGGATGATGAAACTATACAATGTTATTCATTTAATATCAATAGATGAGAAAAATATGTCTCCATCTAATGGTAAGAAAATTTCATCAAACGCGTAAAGTGCTCTATAATGAATACTAATTATGGTTTTTGATAAATTTCGCCAAGCTCGCAAAAATACATCTGATGCAGATTACGTTGTCGCCCTCGACATCGGTACTGAATTTGTCAAAGCACTTATTGCAAAACAGACAGACGATACGCTTGAGATTGTTGGCGTCGGACGTGCACGCCAAGATGTTAGTGACATGTACTCTGGTGCAATAGCAGACATATCTGGCGTTGTTCGTAACTGTGAAGAAGCACTGAGTGCTGCCGAAGATCAATCTGGCATTCACGCCACTCGTGTCGTTATCGGTATTGCAGGTGAACTCGTTAAGGGTGTCACAAATACAATTCGTTACCGCCGCCCACAACCAGATCGTCCACTCGATGTTGCCGAAATGGAATTCATTATTGAAAAAGTTCAAGAGCGCGCCCAGGGTAAGGCTCAAAAACAAATCGCCCTTGAAACAGGTAACGATGAAGTTGAAGTAAAGCTCGTAAACTCTGCACTTGTGAGTATTCACATTGATGGCTACAAGGTTAGTAATCCAATTGGTTTTCAGGGTAAAGACGTTGCAGTACAAATCTATACCGCCTTTGCGCCAATGGTGCATATTGGCGCCCTAGAGCGCGTCGCAGACGAACTGGCGCTCGAGCTTGTTGCTGTTGCCGCTGAACCATTTGCCGTCAGTCGTTCGGTTCTTGGAACTGATGCGAGCAGTACGTTTACAGCTATTCTTGTCGACGTTGGTGGTGGTACAACGGATATTGCGGTCGTCAATGATGGTGGCGTCGAGGGAACAAAAATGTTCGGTATTGGTGGCCGTAGCTTTACGCGCACAATCGCAACTGACATGGACCTCAATTACAGTGACGCTGAAAAACTAAAAGTGAACATTGATAGTCCTCAGATCAAAGCCAGTGTGTCAAAAGATGCAAATGCAGCAATCGATAAAACACTAGATGTCTGGCTTGCTGGTGTTGAACTTGCGCTAAGCGAATTTGATTCAGTCGATCATTTACCAAATCGTATTCTTCTTTGTGGCGGTGGTTCAAGTCTGAAAAAGATTATCACGTCACTCGAATCAAGTGCATGGCACAAAGAACTTCCATTTACAAAACAGCCTACGGTGCAGCTTATTAATCCTAAAGAAGTTGCCGGAATTACTGATGCAACAGGTGATGCAAACGACCACACCTTCATCACAGCCATGGGTCTTCTAAGGGTTGGATATGATACAATAATTGGTAGTAGTGATACAGATACGATCAAGGATAAACTAAATCGGCTTCTGAGAATATAAACAATGAATAAAGACGTTATTTACATCGATGTCGAAGACGATATCACGGCAATTATCGGTAAGGTAAAATCAGCCAAAGAAAAAATCGTCGCACTTGTACCACCAAAACGAATTGGTGTGTTACAGAGTGCTGTCAATCTTCGTCTTCTTGCCCGTGCCGCAGGCCAGGCAAATAAACACCTCGTTGTTATTACGAATAACCCAGCACTCTCAGCCCTGTCTGCTGCAGCACTGCTTCCAGTCGCAAAAAATCTTCAGAGCAAGCCAGGTCTTGCTGATATTCCAGCCCTGGATATTGATGATGGGGAAGATGTCATTGATGGCGCTCAGCTCCCTGTTGGTGAACTTGTAAAAACTGCCGATACCCCACAAGGTCGTAAAGTAATTCCTGTCTCAGATAATACAGGTACGGATACTGCGGTTGATGACATCGCAAAAGCGGCAGCTCCTTCTGTTGGCGGAACACTCGCAAAGCCAAAAGCGAAAAGTGGCGTTAAGGTACCAAACTTTAACATTTTTCGTAAAAAACTCCTCCTCCTTATCGGCGGCGGCATTTTGCTTATAGGATTTTTAATTTGGGCAATATTTATCGCTCCACGTGCAACGGTGCTTATTACTGCAAGAACTACAGATTCATCCGTAAACAGCAAAGTAACATTCGATAGTACAGCAAAGACAGACCTTACTTCGAACGTCATTCGATCTGCAACGCAGCAGATCAAAAAAGATGATTCAATTGAGTTTGATGCTACTGGTAAAAAGGATGTTGGTGATACGGCGAAAGGCAATGTAAAATTATCGAAGCTTTCTCCATCTGCAACATCAATCCCAGCTGGTAGCCAACTAACAAGTACCGCTGGACTCGTATTTACAACTGATACTGACACGACAATTCCTCCGAGTACTCCATGTTTTCCTAGTTTCTGTGCACAGAGTGTGACCGTCGGTGTGACGGCTGCTGCGAGCGGTACAAAATATAACGGAGCAACAGGTGCACTGAGTGGTGCACCAAGCTCCGCATCGGCAAGCTTCGTGGATGCAAGTGCTGGTGGTACAGATAAGGTCGCAACAATTGTTACTGCAGATGATATCCAAAAAGCAACAGATGCACTTCTTCAGAAAAATAACGATGACATGAAAACACAGCTAAAAACTCAGTTTGGCGCTCAGTCAGTCGTTCTAGACTCAAGCTTCATGTCATCTCAAACTGGAGCAACTTCAACGCCCGCTGTAAACCAAGAACTTGTTGCCGGAGCTGGTAAAGCAAAACTTTCTGCAAGCCTAACATATACAATGGTTGGTATCGATAAGTCTGAAATTAAAACATATCTCGATGCATACTTTAATAAGCAACTAACAGATCAGAATAGTCAACGTATCTATGGTGATGGTTTAGATAAAGTAACATTCACGAACGTTAATGCACCAACTGACGGTAAGCCGACAGCAAACATTGTCGCAACAGCTCAAGTTGGTCCAAAGATTGATGATGCAGTCATAAAATCAACTGCCATGGGCAAACGATACGGTGAAATTCAATCTGCAATCGAAGGCATTCAGGGCGTTAACAACGTCGATGTACAGTTCTGGCCATTCTGGGTAACATCAGCACCAAATGATACTAGCAAGATCAATGTTGAATTTAAATTAGATGCCTCAAACTAAGTCGTATCTCGCTCTTGATGTCGGTGAAAAGCGCATAGGTGTCGCCGTAGGTGACAGCGGCGTCCGGATTGCCGTGCCTTTTGATACGATCGAAGTTGATGGTAATGAGGTTGAACGTATCGCACGACTGGTTATCGACGAAAGTGTCGACACGGTCGTTGTTGGATACCCGCGTAACCAATCGGGCGAACCAACTGCACAGACCGCGTTTGTTGAAGATTTTACAAAGCAGCTTACAGACATTGCACCAGATCTTGTTTTTCAGGACGAGTCACTTACGAGCGTTATCGCAGAACAGCAGCTGAAGTCATACAAAAAGCCATATTCCAAAGGCGATATTGATGCTCAAGCTGCGGCTATTATCCTTCAGGATTATTTGGAGCAAAATGCATGAACAATGATATCCGACCACCTCGACCACAGCAGCGTCCTGAGCGATTAGTACAGAATGAGCCCGTAAAGCCACTTCAGCCAACCATAAGACCTGAGGCAGTCCCTTCATTCGCACCAATAGCAACACCTGAGAACATTCCTTTTGCTCCTGCTGAGCCTAGTCCAATTCCTGACCCACCAAAGCTTTCTTTACCAGATAAAAAGAAGCGTTCTGGACTACGTAAATTTATGATTGGTCTTATTGTCGTCGTTGTTCTTGCGGTCATTGCCGTTATCGGATCTTACGTCTGGTATAACAACCAGCTCCAGGCCGTATCAAGTGATGCGAAATCTGCCCGTGTGAGAGTAACAATTGAGAGCGGCGCAAGCCCAGCTATGATCTCTACGCAGCTGCATGATCAAAAACTCATTCGAAGTACGTTTGCTTTTGATATCTATACAAGGCTTTCGGGTGTAAGAGATAAGTTAAAAGCTGGGACATTTAGCTTATCTCCTCACGACACAACGCAGCAGATAGTCGACCATCTTGTAGCGGGAAAAACAGACGAGTTTCAGCTTACATTTCTTCCAGGTGCAACAATCACAGATAATAAAAAAACCCTTATAAAAGCTGGTTACGCCAAAGCTGATGTCGAAGCGGCATTTAATAAATCATATGTAGACAAATACCCAGATTTATTTAATGGCCATCCAGCATCTGCTGGCCTTGAAGGCTATATGTACGGCCAAACATATAGCTTTTTTACAACTGCAACGCCTGAGGATATCATTTCCCGGACTCTTGATGAATTTAACACGCATGTTGCGACGCTGAAGGCTGATTTCCAAAAACAAGGACTCACTCTCTACCAGGGGATTACACTTGCATCTATTATCCAACGAGAAACAAGCTCAACTACGCCTGATAGTGCAAGTAGTGACCAAAGCCAAGTCTCTCAGGTTTTTTACTCACGGCTTGCGGCAAATATGCCACTCGGTTCTGATGTCACCGCATACTACGGCGCGGACCTTATTGGAGCGTCCCATGCTGTCACTGTCGATACTCCTTATAATACCCGCATTCATACAGGGCTGCCTCCAGGTCCAATAGCAACGCCAAGCCTTGGTGCGCTAATTGCAGCCTCGCATCCTGCAGCAGGAGATTATATGTATTTCCTCAGTGGTGACGACAATATTACGTATTTTGCACGTACAAATGATGAACATGAGCAAAATATCACGAATCACTGCCAAGTTAAGTGTTCAATTCCGTAAATAACAGAGGTAGATATTTTATAAAACAAATTGACATTCTTTGCAATGCCTGATACAATAAATCACAGCACATTTGTAAGTTCGTCTACTAAATGCGGTCAAAAGCTGTATATGCGAGTGGGCAGTACGAATTACAAATGAGCCTACCAATAAATGTCGCTACGGGCACCGATAAAGAACTTTTCAATTAATATCATTAACGAAATCGGTCGAAACACGTGCCCTGTTCTTGCGAGAAGAAAGACAAAGTAAGGTAGACGCCTTTGCAGTAATGCGAACGGCAGGAGAACCAGAATTAGTAAATCAGAATCCGTTTTGGATACACCTCTAAGCGCTGCTTCTATGAAGCAACAAGTTCTTTCGAGACACAAAAATCTCCGTAAGAACAAGGGTGGACCGAAATCGACAACGATTGCCGCTTACACCGGTGTCTTCCTGCTCATTATGTCGATAGTCGCTATTGGCTACCGACCACCTCAGTCAATCGAGGCACTTGCGAGTGCGTCCACATCAGCTCCAGCGACCGATCAAGTTGATCAGCCTTCTGTTGACCAATTAGTTGCAACCAACATTGCAGCAAATATTGCTGAACGTGCAGATCTCCCAATTGCACCAAACGTTGCTAACCTTTCAGTTTCACTTTCTGTCCGGAGTGAACTATCACAAGGCGATACAGCAGCTACAGTTTCTAAACCTCAAATTATCCAACCAACTGCTGGTAGTAGGGAAATTAAAACCTACACAGCAAAAGCTGGTGATACAGCTGAAGGCGTTTCAAGCCTTTATGGTATTTCTGCAACAACCCTTAAATGGGCAAACAATATTGCAAGTGATGCAATTGAAGCAAACAAGCAACTTATGATCCCACCAGTTGACGGTGTGGTATATGTCGTAAAAGATGGTGATACAGTTGATTCTCTTGCAGCGAAGTACGGTGCAGATAAAACTCGTATCGTATCATTTAATGACCTTGAGCTAGCTGGCGTCAAAACAGGTATGAAGATTATTATTCCAGGAGGTGTTCTTCCTGATACTGAGCGCCCAGGCTATGTCGCACCACGACCAGTCTATGTTGGTGGCGGTACTAGCGGCGGAACAGACTACTCTGTTATTAGTAGCTCAGTTGCACGTGCCTCAGCAGGTAATCGTTATGCATTTGGTAACTGTACTTGGTATGCATACGAACGCCGTGCGCAGCTTGGCCGACCTGTTGGTAGCTTCTGGGGTAACGGTGCTGAATGGGATAACAGCGCACGTGCTGCTGGTTTCCTTGTTGACCGTACACCTGAACCAGGCGCTATCCAAGTTATGGAAGGTGGTGCAGGGCATGTCGCAATCGTTGAAGAAGTATATTCAGACGGCAGCATTCGCTTAAGTGAAATGAACTACGCCGGTAACTTTAACCGCGTGACATCACGTACTATGAGTGCTGGTTCAGCTGGTGGATTTAACTACATTCACTAGGCCGCACAAAACCTAAACACTGTCGCCTCTGTTAATTCAGGGGCGATTTTGCTATAATAGGGAAAGTTATGTTTGTTGATACAGCAAAAGTTTTTATTAATGCCGGTAATGGCGGCAATGGTGCCGTTAGTTTTCGTCATGAAATCTATGTCGATAAAGGTGGTCCTGACGGTGGTGATGGCGGCAAAGGTGGTGATGTCATCTTCGAAGCAAGTGAGAACGTCAACACACTCGTCGACTTTCGATTTAAACCTGAACTCAAAGCAGATCATGGTAATAAAGGAAGTAAACAAAATAAGAGAGGCCGATCTGGCGAAGACTTAATTGTGAAGGTTCCAATGGGTACGGTTGTTCGTAAAAACGGTGAGATTATTGCTGACCTTATTGAAAATGGTCAACAGGTCGTTATCGCAAAAGGTGGTGATGGCGGCTTTGGAAACGCTCACTTTAAATCCTCAGTTCGTCAAACGCCTCGAATCGCTGAACTTGGTGAAGACGGTGACAATTTTGAAGCACAACTTGAACTAAAGCTTATTGCTGATGTTGGACTTGTTGGATTTCCAAATGCTGGTAAATCAACATTTTTATCAGTTGTCAGTAACGCTCGTCCTGAAATTGCAGATTATGCGTTTACGACTCTGACACCAAATCTTGGTGTTGCAGATATTGATAACACAAGTCTTCTTGTTGCTGACATTCCTGGCCTTATTGAAGGTGCGAGCGAAGGCAAGGGCCTTGGCGATGCATTCCTCCGACACGTGGAACGTACTGCGGTACTTCTTCATCTTATAGATATCTACAGTAATGATGTGGCTGCGAGCTACAAAACAATTCGTAACGAACTATCTAGCTATAGTGAAGAGCTTGCAACTCGACCAGAAGTCATTGCACTCACAAAGTGTGAAGGCTTTGATGATGAAATGATTAAGATGCAAGTTGATGCAGTAAAAGCGGTTGCCGGTAAAAAAGCCGAGGTCTTTGTAATCTCAGCAAGTAGCCACACTGGTCTTACTGAAGTGCTTCGCTCACTTCGAGCAAAAGTAGATGCAGTTCGTGAAATTGAGCAGGCAATTGAAGCTGAAGACGAAGAAGATCTTCCGGTTATTACACTCTCTGAGCAGCAAATTAATGATGCTTGGACAGTCGAAAAGGACGGTGACGTCCTGGTTGTTCATGGAGATAAAATCGAAAAGTTCGCAAGACGCACAAACTTCGATGGTTTTGAGAACGTAAACCGCCTTAGGGACATTATGAAAAAACTTGGTATTTCACACGAGTTAAGCCGAAAAGGTGCAACTGGTGAGACAATTATTCGAATCGGCGAAAGCGAATTCCCGTTCCTCGAACAGCAAGAGTCTTAAGTCACATTTATTTTTAGAAATATGTGTTATAATTTTTCCAGGTTTTAGTGAGATTACTCCTAAGACATACATTAATAGACGAGAAGTATACGCACCACAGCATGGAAACGTGTTGTTTATGGCAATTTCGCTATAAACATTACCTTTCCTTGCTGTGCCGACTCACAGTAAAGGACAAAGCCGGAGGCATCGTGTCGTTCGGTGTGTTTGATTCACTACTCGGTCTCAAAAGGACCAAGGAAGGAAGCAACATGAGCTGCATTCAGCGAGGCGGCCGTATCGGTCGCGGTGGCAGGATCGGTCGAGGTGGCCGAGTCGGTCGCGGCGGCAGCGAAGGCTGACCAAGGGGAAACCCAGCGGTTCGCGAGAAGGACACTGCGATACACCCGGGGCAGGGATGACGACGCATCGTCGTCCCTGCCTTCGGGCTTAAATATATTACTTCTCGTCTATCATTATACTTTCAAACGATCACCCAGAAGGGTGTTTTTTATTTTGCTAGAAAACAGTCTATAATAGATATAATGCCTAAAACATTCTTTTTTTATGACCTTGAAACAAGTGGGCTAAGCGCCCAGAGTGACCGCATAATGCAATTTGCCGGTATACGAACGGATATGGACCTTCAGCCTATAGGTGAGCCATACAACGTCCTCGTACGACTTAATGATGACACACTCCCAAGTCCCGAAGCTTTGATGGTGACAGGCATTACACCCCAGCAGACAGTTAGTGACGGTTATAGCGAGGCTGAGTTTGCTCGTATCCTCGTCGATGAGATATTTACACCCGATACTATCACTGTTGGATTTAATAGTATTAGATTTGATGATGAGTTTATTCGCCACCTCTTTTGGCGTACATTCCAAGATCCATATGAGTGGGCCTGGAAAGATGGCCGCTCAAGATGGGACCTTCTTGATGTTGTTCGTATCACAAGAGCGCTTCGACCTGAGGGCATCAAGTGGCCGGTTGTTGATGGTAAGGCAGTTAATAGGCTTGAACATATTACAAAAGAAAACGGTATTGTTCATGCGAAGGCACATGATGCACTCAGTGACGTTGAGGCTTTGATTGATGTGACGCGTCTTATTAAAGATAAACAGCCACAACTTTATAATTATCTTCTTGATATGCGTGATAAGAAAAAAGTGCAGCAGCTCATTAATCTTGACGATAAAAAACCATTTGTCTATACAAGTGGACGACTCGACGCGGAGCATGAAAAGACAACCGTCGCATTTCCGCTAACAAGCAGCAAGAATGGTAACGTAGTTGTTTATGATCTTCGCTATGATCCAGCGCTGTTTATAAATCTTTCGTCCGATGAGCTAGCAAAAAAACTCTATGCATCATGGGAAGAGCGAAAGTCTGAGGACTTTGTGCCTCTTCCGGTCAAAGAACTACAATATAACCGCACACCCGCAGTTGCACCGCTCGGTGTTTTGGAATCATGTGATGGCTGGAATAAGATACATCTTACAAAAGATATAATTGAGAGTCATAAATCCGCGCTCGTATCAGCACCTCACTTTGCTGAAAATATTCGTAGCTTATTTGAAAATAGGGCAGAATTTAAAAAATCAAAGGATGCCGAGGCGCAACTCTATGATGGCTTTGTCGCAGATCGTGACAGACTGAGAATTGAAACTGTTCGAAATGCCGATGAGCGAACACTTGCAGATTTTAATCCTGAGTTTACGGATGAGAGATTACCGACACTTCTTATGCACTACAAAGCTCGTAATTATCCCCGTTCACTAAGTGAAGAGGAATCACGCGCATGGGAGCAGTGGCGAACCGAGAGAATAAAGTCCCAGCTTCCATCATTTATGAAGTCGCTTCATAAACTTGCCGCAACAGAACTTGATGACGGAAAGCAGTACGTTATGCAGGAAATGCAACTATGGCTTGAAAGCATTGCACCAACTGATACATCAGACCAAGACAGCGAAGACTAGATTTGGCTGTAACGGTGACGAGGCATTCGCTTCTTCGTAGCAAGATGGTGCTTGGTAAGACGTCGAAATGACAAATTACGGATAAGACCAAAGGCTGCAAATCGCAAAAGAATGAGCCACATAATAACCGCAATGATGAGAAGCATCAAACCTGAAGGAACGGCGTAGCTTGTTCCTGGGACAGCACCAACGAGAAGAAAGAAAAGAAGTGAGGTCAGAATTCCAGAATTCCCAAGAAGCAGCACAACAAGTACGACTATGAGCACGGAAATGATAGTTTTTCGCATTGACACACCTTTTTTATCTTTTGACTTCCTCCGAATATAGCAGCCAGATTACCCTCATGCAACGATAAGCAAGATAGAATAGCAGTCTTACGTAAAAGGGTCTAAAAATGATATAATTATTGGGATGTCTGAGGTGATTAAAGTTCGCGGAGCACGCGAGCACAATTTGAAAAATATCGATGTAGAAATACCTCGAGATAAGTTAGTTGTTATCACTGGCCTTTCTGGATCAGGGAAGTCTTCACTTGCCTTTGATACGATTTATGCCGAAGGTCAGCGCCGTTACGTTGAGAGCCTTAGTAGCTATGCACGCCAGTTTCTTGGCACGATGGATAAACCAGATGTTGATCAAATTGATGGGCTAAGTCCTGCAATTTCAATTGACCAAAAATCAACAAGCCGAAACCCTCGTTCGACGGTTGCGACAGTTACTGAAATTTACGACTATCTTCGTCTACTATTCGCTCGTATTGGTGTCCCGCACTGTCCGATAGATGGTAGTGAAGTGCAGCGCCGTACACCACAGGCCATTATTGATGAAATCTTGAAATATGAGACGGGTATGCGTCTTATGATACTTGCCCCAATCGTTAAAAGTAAGAAGGGTGAGTTCGCTCATATTCCTGAACAGTATCGACGACTTGGATTCGCTCGTGCTCGAGTTGATGGGGTTGTTTATGCGCTTGATGAATTCCCAGATCTTGAAAAGAATTACAAACACGACATTGAAATAATCGTCGATCGTATCGCCATGGGAAGCGATATGAACGGGCGTGTGACACAGTCCGTTGAACAGGCGCTCGAGCTTGCCTCTGGAATCGTCGAAGTGCTAAAAGTAGATACAGATAAAGTCGATACCTATTCCCAGCGCTATGCATGCGTGAATCATCCTAATGAAGAAATTCCTGAGCTTGAACCTCGTATTTTTAGTTACAATACTCCCCAGGGTGCATGCCCTGTATGTACTGGACTTGGAAGCCGACTTGAAGTTGATCCTGACCTTGTTTTTAATCCTAATCTTACGCTTACGGAAGGGGCTATTCGTCCATATAATCGCGTCAACAGCGACGCATGGTACATGAGGCGGCTTGCTGAGGTGGCAAAATCACATAAGTTTAGTCTTAACGTTCCTGCTGGTGAGCTTAGTAAAGATAATTTAGATAAAATTCTTTACGGTACTGGTGATGAAAAATACATGGTTAATCTTGGAAGTGGCCGAAGCTACGAGTCGGTGTATGAAGGCGTTGTTCCAAATCTTGAAAGACGACATAAAGAAACCGACAGTGAGTTTATGCGAAAAGACATCGAGCGCTTCATGCGCGAAAGACGATGTAACACATGCAAAGGCGCTCGTCTAAAACCTGTTATTCTAGCGGTGACTGTTCATGGTCTGAGCATTATGGATATTTGTAATCTCGGTGTCGACGATGCACTCGATTTATTCAAGAATACATTGAAATTAACAGAACAAGAACAATTTATTGCTGAGCAGATCATGAAAGAAATTAATGCACGACTTGGATTTATGAGTAATGTCGGTCTTAATTATCTTGAGCTTGCCCGCGCTGCAAATACATTATCTGGTGGTGAGGCCCAGCGTATTCGCCTGGCAACACAAATTGGATCAGGTCTTCAAGGTGTTCTCTATGTGCTCGACGAACCATCAATTGGTCTTCACCAGCGCGATAATGATCGTCTCATTGGA
This sequence comes from Candidatus Saccharimonadales bacterium, assembly GCA_039928925.1. NCBI lineage: Bacteria > Candidatus Saccharimonadota > Candidatus Saccharimonadia > Saccharimonadales (SeqCode) > Saccharimonadales bacterium (SeqCode). Next base: position 100,696 of record JBDSSF010000001.1, read on the forward strand.
ACATTAAAGCATCTCCGAGATCTTGGGAATACTGTTCTTGTGGTTGAGCATGATGAAGATACAATTCGTCACGCTGATTACCTTCTTGATATAGGCCCAGGCGCTGGAGTCGCTGGTGGTGAAGTTGTCGCTGCCGGTACACCGGAAGAAGTGGCAAAGAACCCAGATAGTGTGACAGGACGTTACCTCGCAGGAACTGAAAAAATAGATGTTCCAAAAAAGCGTCGTGCCATCCTGCGTGATCGAAAACTAGTTATTCGGGGCGCAAAAGAAAATAATCTTAAGAATATCGATGTTGCGTTTCCGCTCGGCGTTATGACAGTCGTTAGTGGTGTCAGTGGATCTGGTAAATCAACACTCGTAAACGATATTCTTGCAAAAGAACTTGCAGCTCGTCTTCACAGATCACATGAGGTTCCTGGAGCTCACGAAAACATCGAAGGTATTAATCACCTCGATAAAGTAATCATCATCGATCAATCAGCAATCGGCCGTACGCCGCGTTCTAACCCAGCGACATATACGGGTGTCTTTACGCCAATTCGTGACCTCTTTGCGGCAACGCCGGAGTCTAATATTCGGGGCTACAAATCTGGTCGTTTTAGCTTTAACGTTAAAGGTGGTCGCTGTGAAAATTGTCAGGGTGATGGAATGATTAAAATTGAAATGCACTTCCTACCAGATGTCTACGTAACCTGTGATGTTTGTAAAGGAAAACGCTATAACCGCGAAGCGCTTGAGATAAAATTTAAAGGCAAAACAATTAGTGATGTGCTTGAAATGACCGTTGCGCAGTCAGCTGAATTCTTTGAAAACGTTCCAGCAATTGCTCGTAAACTAAACACACTTGTTGACGTTGGGCTTGGCTATATTCGTCTTGGACAACCTGCAACGACATTTAGTGGTGGTGAAGCTCAGCGTATTAAGCTCGCATCAGAACTCTCTAGGCGCGCAACTGGTAAGACACTATATATTCTCGACGAGCCAACGACTGGTCTTCATAGCGCAGACGTCAAGCGACTACTTGGTATTCTTCAAAAACTAGTTGAAGGTGGTAACAGTATGGTGATTATTGAACACAACCTTGATGTCATCAAATCTGCCGATCACGTTATCGACATGGGTCCTGAAGGTGGTCTTGGTGGTGGTATGGTCGTTGCTGAAGGAACGCCTGAAGAAGTGAGCAAAGTTAAAGCATCATTCACTGGTAGTTACCTAAAGTCGATGTTGTAATGAAGCGACTCTTCTTTTATCAGTACGTTAGAAACGTACGAACCGTTGGTGCGGTTGCACCAAGCTCACGGTTCCTGGCAAAAGCCATGATGAAATCAATAGACTTTGAACAAGCAAAAGTTATTATTGAATATGGTCCTGGTACCGGAGTCTTTACTTCAGAAATTGCAAAAAATATTCTGCCTGAAACGAAGGTTATTATCATTGAGCAAAATAAAGCATTTCATGAACTGTTAAAGAAAACATATGTAGATCATAAAAATATAATCATACTTCATGACTCCGCAGAAAATGTCGAATCAATTCTTAAAAAACACGATATTAAAAAAGTAGACTACATTGTTTCTGGACTTCCATTTGCTGCGCTACCTGTCGAAGTATCCGATCGGATTCTCACAAGTACTAAAAAGCTTGTTCATAGTCACGGTGTATTCATTACTTTTCAGTACACACTTCTTAAAAAGAATTTCATGCACGGCTTCTTTAAAAAGATTATAATCACCCGTGAATATCGAAACGTACCACCAGCCTACGTTTTTACGTGTACAAACTAAAACTATTTACGACGAAGAAGAACGTTTACTTGTCGTTTCGTCGCAGCCCAAACGGCGTCACGTTGCTTCTTGTCTTTGAAAAGATGGTAAAGAGCAGGAAGAAGAGACGCGAGGATAACAATAAGAATGACTGGAAGAATGACCTTATCGATACTTTCAGGTTTCACGCCCATTTTTTCTAACCAACCACCTGCAAAATAACCAGCATACGTCACGCCAACTGCCCATAGTCCAGCACCAATCATGTTGAAAGTAAGAAATACTTTGTAACTCATTTTACCAACACCAGCAATAATAGGGGCAAAGGTTCGAACAATTGGTACGAAGCGGGCAATAATAATAGTCTTGCCACCATGCTTCTCGTAGAACGCTTCTGCGCGCTCCATATTTTCTTGACGGAATAAGATAGAATCTGGACGTTTGAAGATCTTTCTTCCTATCCGCCTACCAAATAGGTAGCCAACACTGTCGCCGAGTACAGCGGCAATGAACAGAATCAGTACCATAAGATGAATGTCAAAGTGGAGAATGCCACCATAGACGAGGAAACCAGCACTAAATAGCACTGTATCACCAGGAAGGAAGAATCCGATAAGAAGACCAGACTCAGCAAAAATAATTGCTGCAAGAATAAGGACGACGGCAAGTGGGCCAACGGAGTTTGTCAGTTCGGTGAGGTTAAAGCCAGGTATCATATCTCTTATCTTAGCATGATATGCCCAGAGGTGGTATAATAGAACACATATTCAAAGAGGAGAAATATGAACGAAATTACCCTAAAGCTCGATGAACGAATTGTTCAGGGCAAAAAAGTTGCTAAACTGCGTGCCGATGGTTTTGTGCCAAGTGTTGTTTACGGTGGAAACGCCGAGCCAATGTCGACACAATCACTTGTTGTTGAGACAACAAAAGTAACACATCAAGCTGGTAAACATACACCAGTGCATTTGATGATAAACGGAAAAAATACACTCGCTATCATTAAGAACATCGACATCGATCCAGTTCGACATGAAGTGCGACACGTAGCCTTCCATACTATTAAGCAAAACGAAAAGATTGTTACTGAAGTGCCAATCCATCTTACTGGTGAAAACGAAAGCCCAGCTGAACGTGCTGGACTCGTTGTCCTCCAGGCAATTGAGCACGTCGAAATCCGTGCCATTCCTGCAAACCTTCCAGAAGCACTCGAAGTATCTATTCTTGGTCTTACAACAACTGAAGATAAGTTAACACTTGCTGACATTAAACTACCTGAGGGTGTTGAGTTTGCAGACCACGAACAAGACGTTGAACTTGTTGTTGCAAACGTTTACGAGCCAAGTGCCCTTCAAGCTGCAAACGAAGCAGCCGGCGGTACAGCTGAAGACGAGTCAGAAGTTGAAGCAGAAAACGGAAGCGAAGAAGCCGCTCCTGATGCTGAAGCAGATACGAAAAAAGAATCTAAATAGAACTAAAACTAGCTAATAAGAGGAGCTGGTATTCCGGCTCCTTTTGTTTTACTAAAAAGGATATATATGAACATTGAAGAATTACAAAAATGGGTTTCTGATGATTGGAAACAACACTCGACCAGTAGCCCATCCGTCGAACTGCAACTACTGTTTATTATGGAAGAGCTTGGTGAAGTTGCCGAAGCAATCCGTAAAAATAGTGGAGATAAAGATCGAATTCAAAAAGTTACTGATCTTGGATCAGAAATTGCTGACCTGATCGTTTCGATTACGACGCTTGCGAACCATTTTAATATTAATCTTACCAACGAGATTAAAGGTTTTCAGGATCGGATTGAAGAGCGCCGAACCACAGCGCGATCAGACTAAGTATAAAAATAAAAAAAACACCTCGTATATATAGAGGTGTTTTCATATAACAAAAAACTTCACTCACGGGGAGATTGTTGGTAGGAAAGTAGCCGGCTGGCATATGCCTCATCTACTATTTTAAATAAAAGGAACATCGAAAAAGTAGGCATAAAAAAGCAGAACCAACGAGAATAGCCCGAAAACACAAGATCCGACCATAGTGTAGGTAACCCACATTTTTGTTGAAGCTTTTTCAGAGTCAACATACTTCGCTTCAATTTCTCCCAACTGAGCAGTTCTTTGAAGAGTCCCGTCTTTGAATTTTGCATTAACCTCTTTATCGACATTGTGATAAACCTTTGACCATTTATCGTGAAAATGTATCGTTTGAAGATAATCTATTGCTCCGGATACTATAGATAATATTTCAATAAATAATATGAAAAGTATGAGCCATTGTTGGTTGGGTGTTAATCTATTCTCAGTCTGTGTAATTACAAATCCTGTAACCGTAAGAGTCAATGTAGCTAAAAGCGCAAAATGAGATATGAGCTGAACTTGGGCATTATTTGAACGATCACTTTGTCTTTCTAGTAGCTTTTGATTACGATCTTTAAAGTTTTCATAGGTTTTATTAACCATTTCTACAGCAGCAACAGGTTCGACCTCTAGGTTATTTACTATAAGTTTGATGCTTTCTGTAAATGGAGCATCTTTCGATACAGTCATTCTATTCCTTTGGTGCACTTTCGGGCACGATAGGCTTCGAAATAATGTCCGCAATGCTAACTGGTGTAGTTGTAGCTAAGTTTTCTGCACCTTTGATTATAGGTTGTATATCAGACATAATTAATACTATTGTATAACAAAAAGTTCGAAGTTCTTCCACTAAGGGGGCTTGAACTTGTAATAAAAATCTCTGTCTGTTATAAATAATAAGTTCTTCAGCGAGGACATAGTCAAATCGTAAGGAAAACCTTGCGACACTGTTCATTAACAACTTGGAAGAAGGCTCAATCATGAAGCGGAAATGTTCGGTTGTTTTATGTCTACTGCTAGTGTTTGCATCTTTGTGCTTGCAAAGTACTGCTGCAAACGCGAACAGTGTATTTGATGACACGTATGTGAAAACGAATACGCTGTACGCAGGCGACGCTAACTGTGAATTCGAAGACAATATCACAAATACGTGGTCGTCTTACATTACAGACGAGACGCGCTGGGGAGGTGAAGTAGTTTCAATGACTGAAGATGCAAAGCTTGCTTTCGTTGAAGCTATGGTAGATGGTGACGTATCTGTCAGTCAAGTGTCGTGGCAGCAAACCTCAACACGAGTGGGAAAATACGTCACGGTCTACTTTTCTGAAGACAAAACCTCATACCTAGATTGGAGTGGGTGGAATAATGCACTGTCGGTTAAGGGCTATCAGTATGGCTTATTAATAGGCTGCAACTCTGGCATCGATACATTACATCCTACGGTGTATCTATTCTCGACACCAGCCTTCAGCACGACCGGAACGCTTTCGCAAAATACGGGAAGTTCCAGTCCGATTGTGACGAATTTCTTCACAAATGCCACTCAAAACCTTCCCACTGGTTATGCCGGTGTGTCGATTGTTACTCAGCCTTCTGGAACGAAGTACGTTGCTATGGGTGATTCATACAGTTCGGGCGAAGGGTCACTTAACTACGATCTTCCTGGTGGTGACTGTCATCGTTCGTCTTCAAGTTATCCGTATTACTTGGTAAATAACCAACCTATACCTCTGGCTCCACTTGTGCCTCTTGATTTTGTGGCATGTAGTGGTGCTATAACAGATGATCTATTCAACTCGAATTCAATCAATACTGCAGAGGATGCTCAGATGAGTCATCTAAAGGCGGACACGGCAGTCGTCACTTTAACGATCGGAGGTAATGACATCGGATTTACTGATGCGACCAACGCGTGCGCTGACTATACAACTCATTCCGGCTATAGTTGCGCGACAAATAGTTCGCTATCAAGCGCAATAAGTAGTCGGATGAGTGCATTTGAAGACTCAACAGTACATGTTAATGCTCCTGGGCAAAATAGGCCAATCCACTCCCTATCGAGCGTGTTGTCAGCGATAGTGACGGCTGCCCCGAATGCAAAAATATACATTGCTGGTTATCCGCATCTGTTCGGTGCATCCACTAGTAACTATGAGTATGACGGTGATGCTCCTGGTGCGTATAAATGCATTGTTACACATGGCATTGGGCCTGTAGTAGCCTTTGCATATAGCGATGCGCAGTGGCTTAATGATAAAGTCGACGAGTTAAACCAGATCGTTTCGGATGCAGTTGACAATTTGGCGAACCCTGACGTGTTATATGTCAGTCCGTCCACATTTGATACTCATGGCCTGTGTGATAGTTCATCATCATACTTGAATGACATCCATTTTACAGGTTTTAACACTGTGAAATCAGAAAGTCTTCATCCGAATGTCGATGGGATAACTTATGGGTATGGTGTTGCATTTGAGGCCAAAATTAATTAGTTTTAGTTAAAGCTATAATGTACTCGCTGAAGAACTAGAGGAGCGGTGTTGCAATTCAGCAACACCGCTCCTCGTCAAATCTATATTTAGAACTATTTGTTAGCTTTTTTTCTGTTTGTGAAATACTTAGCTAGCCCATAGGCTAAAATAGCTAACCCGATTACTAGCCAGAGTACTGCAAATGCATCCGCATAGAACGCATATTTATAGCCGTTATCCAAGCCACACTCTCTAATACCATACAATACTGGACAATGCATTATTAGTAATTGTCCAATTGTATATTGCGCAAACGGTGTCAAGATGATAAATATAATTCCAAGAATCGAAACAACGACTGGTCTGTTATCTGTTTTTTTAATCTTACTCATTTTTGATGTCTATACTCCTATGCTATAAAGTTTAGCACAAGAAGACAATTACTACAGACACAAGTTGTACATTTTTGGTACTTAATAATAAAATGTTCCAGTCTCGTTCATTAGGGGTTATGTGTTAAACAAAAAAACTTAACCCTCGAGGAGATTGTTGGTAGGAGAGTGGCCTGCTGGCTTAATCCTCATCTACACTTTTACAATCTCCCCGAGGGATCAGTTAGGCGACAGTCTGCGAAGGGAACCCAGAGCGAGCATTACTCGCCCTACCATGCCAGCCCCGATCGTTCTTGATACGTCGACGATGCTTTGTCCGCCGGTGCACGTCCATCGTGCGAACGGAGACATACCACGTTTCGTTCACGAACATGAGTTCTCCACGCGAGTACATCGTGAGGATTGCATCCTCGACGAGGTACCAGCGCATCAGGTCGACGAGTCGGTCGACATCAGATTGGCTCATATTGCGCTTGTCGATGTAGCTCTGGTCAATGTCTGCACCCCCGAAGAGTGCGGAACGACGTCGCTTGACGTTCTGCGGCGAGCGCAGAAGTCCAGCATTCCGTGTTGCTGCACCCTTTGCACGTCGCGGTCGCTGCTTGCGAACTCGACGTGCACGGTGGCCATCTTTCGCATCCACGTAATCCGCGAGTGCTTCGATGCGACGTTTCCCATCAGGCAGATCGATGTCGATCTGGTGACAGGTGCCACGTCCGGTGAGAGGAACCTCCGCGGTACTGATGGAGTTCAGAACGCGTCGGCGAGCTTCTTCAACTCGCTTCACATACTCCGCATCATTACCGGCGAAGAAAAACTCCGGCCTCATCGTTTGAAGCTCGTTCGCCGAAACGTAGACCGAGTGGCCACGTTCGTCTCTGACAATTGGCATAGTGCCCCTAACTATGGATGTACAATCGCACTCACAAAATCAAAATCAGTGAGGGAGTATTGGAACTCCTGAAACTACGATGTCATTAGTAAAACGCATTGGCGTCAATAATGCAAATGATTATCTACGAGCGCTTATTCTTCGATGAAACCACCCGATTGGTGTGACCAAAGTTTCGCATACACGCCAGCTTGTTTTGTTAGCTCGCTATGTGTACCTTGTTCTTTAACGACACCATTATCGAGAACTATAATGCGGTCAAGTTTTGCGATGGTAGATAGGCGATGAGCAATCACAATACTTGTTCGGTTTTTCATAAGCTTCGTGAGCGCGTCTTGTATGAGCTTTTCACTTTCGCTATCAAGTGCACTGGTTGCTTCGTCGAGAAGTAGGATTGGTGCATTCTTAAGAATTGCCCTGGCAATTGCAACACGCTGTCTTTGGCCGCCAGACAGTTTTACACCACGTTCGCCGACCATCGTATCAAAACCATCAGATAAGTTCGTAATAAACTCAAGAGCGTTTGCTTGTATGGCAGCTTCCGTAATTTCAGCATCAGTTGCATCAGGTTTACCATAGGCTATATTTTCACGAAGCGTTCTGTGAAAGAGCATTGGTTCTTGTGGGACATAGGCGATTGATTTACGAAGTGATTCCTGTGATACCTCAGCTATATCTTGGCCATCAATTGTAATGACTCCCGCTTCAATATCATCAAATCGTAGAAGGAGTCTTGTGAGAGTTGTCTTTCCGCTTCCTGAATGTCCAACGAGACCAACGCGTTCACCATCCTTAATCTTTAGTGAGAAATTATTAAATAGCGGCTTTTTATTTCCATCATGTGTAAATGTAACGTCCTTGAATTCAACAGCACCATTTTTTACTGACAGTTCATCTGTCGACCTATCTGTTACCTGAGGAGATAGTCGAAGTATTTCAGTCATGTCATGAGCATCGCCCATGATTCGGTAATATGTTCGCATAATGTTATTCATTTCCCATAGCTGACGTGCCACAGTAAATGTATAAGTTATTGAGAGGTAGACGGTACCAACTGCAATAAGATTATGTTCCGATGCCCAGATAGCCGCAATAATTGCAACAATATTAAGACTTGCCATGAGCACGGCATAGCTACCGCTAACAATTAAGAATCCTCTCATGGCAGATAAACTTTTGTCTCGCCATACGTCAGTTTTTTCGCTTAGTTTCAAGAGCTCTTTTGATTCGTGTCCATGTGATTTAATCGTGGCAACATTTGTCACAGAGTCGGCAATATAGGCATTTGTTGTTGTACTTGCCTGGGCCTCTTCACGGTTTCGTTTGAGTAAGAATCTTGATCCTACAATGACTGTGATGACGAAAATTACAATAACAACTGCAAGAACAATTGCGTATTGCCAGAAAAGAAAGCTCATTATAACAACTGCGGCAATCATACTTGATATTGATGGCACGAGTTGGAAAATAACGGTGTCCCAGAATTTTTCAAATGAACCAACGAGCTTCGTTGTTTGTGATACGAGTGCACCACCAAATCGATTTGCGTGAAAAGTGAGACTTTGTTCGGTTAGTGCGGTGTAAATTTTTTTGTAGAGATCTCTTTGAGCAGCTGTTTCCATTGTCCAGGTACACACAAGTACTGCACGCCAACCAAGAATTTCTCCATAAATCTGGGTGAGTGCAAAAAGACCTATAAGTTGCCATGACGTACCCAGTGCAATGCTACCTGTTTGAAGCTGATTTAAGAGCTGAGCAATAATGAAGGGTGCAAGAAAACCTGCCGTTATGGATGCGGTAGATGCACCAAAAATTGCCGTCAGTGTTCTGACTGGATATTTCATGGCACTACGCCAGAAAAGTGAAAATATATGCTTTTGCATAAGACTCCTAAAATGTTTTATGAACGATGTTTGTGTCGTGATTGGTCTGGCTCGTCCTGACGTGCACGAAATAGCGGATCTTTGAGCGAACTACCAGATCATAATACGTAAATTATATAGTATAATAACTATTGATGCAAAAGATTATTCTCTATTATAAATTTACGCCGATTAAAGATATAGTCGCTATGAAGCTATGGCAAAAAACACTGTGTGACAGTCTTGGCCTTAAGGGCCGGATTCTTATTAGCTCTCATGGCCTAAATGGAACAGTTGGTGGCGATATGGAAATGATCAAAAAATACATTAAAGCAACTAAGCAATTTCCAGGATTTAAAGATACTGTATTTAAATGGAGTGATGGTGGCAGCGAATTCTTCCCACGCATGAGCGTAAAAGTGCGTGACGAAATAGTGGCTTTTGATGCTGCTGATGAACTACGCGTTGACGAAAATGGTGTTGTTGGTGGCGGTGTTCATTTAAAACCAAATCAGGTAAATGAGCTAGTCGAAAGAAGAGGCGATGATGTCGTTTTCTTCGACGGGCGTAACGCACATGAAGCAGCTATAGGAAAATTTAAGAATGCGGTCGTTCCAGATACGCATACATCACGCGACTTCATCCGTGAGCTAGATAGTGGTAAATACGATCATCTAAAAGATAAACCAATAGTTACGTACTGCACCGGTGGTATTCGCTGCGAGATACTATCCAGTCTCATGAAAAACCGTGGTTTTTCTGAAGTCTACCAAATTGATGGTGGCATAGTAAAGTATGGAGAAAGCTATGGTGATGATGGTCTATGGGAAGGTAGCCTCCGGGTATTCGATGACCGTATGACTGTTGATTTTAGTGATCATACAAAAACTATTGGTGTCTGTAGTCACTGCGAAGGTCCTACTAATAATTATGAAAACTGCGCTTGGGACAACTGCAACGATCTCGTTCTCATTTGTCTTATCTGCAAACAAAATCCTGATCTCCTGTACCATTCCATCGCATGTAAAGACAATGCGACAGCTACTCTTAAAAAGTAGTATTATACATACATGCAACAAAACAAGTCTCGAATCACATGGGGAGCTATCATCGTCATTGTAGGAGGCCTCCTTCTTCTTAATAACTTCAATATTCCATTTGCTCAAACACTATTTCGTCATTTTTGGCCACTCGCACTCATGGCCGCTGGTGTACTTATTTTTATTCAGGATCGACGAACTTTCGTGTGGGCTATTCTTGTCAGCGGCGTTGGTACATTATTACTGCTTCGTGAACTTGCTATTCTCAATTTTGAACCTTGGCAAGTTATTGGCCCAGTCGCCATTATTGTGGTCGGTTTATCAGTCTTGTTTCAGAGTACTGCAGGACGCAGTCATACCGGTAAAAACAATACCGATACTATATCGGCCGTTCTTGCAGGGAGCGATCATAAGAATACTTCTGATAACTACCTAGGTACAAAAGTAACGGCTATTATGGGCGGCGCGAAACTTGATCTACGTAAGGTGACTATTAAAAAAGATGCAACGATTGATGTATTTGCATTTTGGGGTGGTGTTGAAATTATCGTTCCACGTGACATTCTCATTAAAAATCACGCAGCAGCAATTTTAGGTGGTGTTGAAAATAAAACAGACCAAGATGCTAAAGAAGGAGCTCCAGTCCTCCATATTGTTGGTAGTACAATTATGGCTGGTGTCGAGATTAAGAACTAAGAGCAAGTTGCTTACTGTGCTCAAAATGGTTACACTTATGTGTAGTGGTTACAAAGATAAAAACAATTAAAATTACTCTCATAGGTTATTATCATGTCGGGTGATGTTTTCGCGCAGCTATCGATTGTGATTGTTGTTGCCGCGGGTGTTGCGATGGTTATGCGGCTACTGAAGCAACCACTCATCATGAGTTACATCTTAACTGGTATTATTGCCGGGCCTAGCTTTTTGAATCTCATTGAAGCTAGGGGTGCGTTTGATACATTTAGTCAAATTGGTATTACTCTCCTCCTCTTTATTATTGGACTTGAGCTAAGCCTTACTGTCATTAAACAACTCGGTAAGCCGGTCTTTCTTACAGCTGGAGCCATTCTCGTCACTGTCGGGACGCTTGGATATCTTATTGGGATTGCATTTCATTTTACTGTCATCGAAGCGGTTATCACAGGTCTTGCACTCTTTTTTAGTAGTACGATTATTATCGCTAAAGTACTTAGTGATAAAAAAGAACTCACACGCCTTAATGGTCGCATCGCGATTGGCGTTATTCTTATAGACGACATCGTCGCGACGTTTGCACTACTATTTGTTGCAACGGGAAAGGGTGGCCAGGCGCTTGATATTGCCGCCATTGGCATACTTGTCGCAAAGGGACTACTTCTCGTTGCACTCCTTGTATTTGTCAGTATGAAAGTACTGCCAAAATTAACCAAGTTCATGGCTCAGTCGCAGGAGCTACTTTTCCTATTTGCACTTGGTTGGGGATTTGGTGTCGCGACGATCGTCAACATGGTTGGATTTTCCGTTGAGATCGGCGCACTATTTGCTGGCGTTGCCCTTGCGCATCTTCCGTATGTCCATGAGATCGGCGCAAGGCTAAAGCCACTCAGAGACTTCTTCATTATCCTCTTCTTTATAACCCTAGGAGAAAGCCTCCAGCTACATAATATCGAACATGCAATTATTCCAGCGCTTGTCTTGTCAGTTGTTGCGATAGTCATAAAACCAGCTGTCGTCATGATGTCACTTGGCATACTTGGCTACACAAAAAGGACAAGTTTTAAAACTGGCATTAACTTATCTCAGATTAGTGAGTTCTCAATTATTTTAGTTCTCCTAGCGACACAAGCCGGTCTGGTTGGCGGTGTCCTTAGTGTCGTGATTACACTTGTTGCGATCATCACTATCGCAACCTCGACGTACTTAATGCAGTACGACAACTGGATTTATACAAAGCTCGAAAAACACCTTAGTTTGTTTGAACGGCAAAATACCGAAGAACATAAATACCACGCCAAAGCATTTCCACTCGTATTATTTGGATACAAAAATGGCGGACAGCAGTTTCTTAAAACATTTCGTGAGATGAAACAGCGGTTTGTTGTTGTGGACTATGACCCAGAAATAATTGAAGAGTTAGAACGAAAGCACATTGAGTACCTATACGGAGATGCAACAGACCCTGAGCTACTTGCGGAGATCAATATTGAAAAAGCAAAACTAGTTGTTAGCATTGTAAGCGATCATAATGTTAATATGTCAGTTGTACGTTTCGTAAGGAAGTATAATAAAGACGCTGTCGTCATATGCTATTCTAAAGACCATAACGAAGCAGCTGAACTATATGACCTGGGGGCAAGCTATGTCATGTTGCCGCACTTCATTGGATCAGAAAAGCTCAACATGTTCATTCATCTTCATGGAATTAATAAACACAGTTTTGACGAACATCGTAAGAAGCATTTAAAAGAAATTGGCCGAGTAGTGCTCTCAAAGCAGTCGGATAGGAGTTAGAATAATGAAACACATGATATCTTCACCAGTGACAGATTCACTAAAAAAGCGAGCGATATTGGTTCAGCGCGGCGGTGCCCGAGCGGCCGTCTTAGGTGTGAATGACGGACTTGTTAGTACACTGTGTCTCGTTGTGGGTGTAGCGGGCGCTGGGGGTGATCCTAAGGCAGTTCTTACTGCTGGTCTTGCGGGACTTCTCGCTGGGGCAACGTCAATGGCAGCAGGTGAGTGGATATCCGTAAAATCTCAAGTAGATTTACTCGAGGGTGTCCTAAGTGATCTGAAATCTGCCACAAAAACTGATCGACCGGCTCTTACGGATAACTTAGCTCACGCCTTAGCACATAAAGGCATGGACCAACATGTTGCCCACGAGGCGGCGGCGGATATCGCAAAACATGATAAGAACTTCATGTCACTTTATTCATCACAGGTCATTGGACTTAACCAAGATGAGCTAGGTTCACCTTGGAACGCTGCTATTTCATCGTTCCTTCTCTTTATGGTTGGTGCGGTTGTACCACTGCTTCCATGGATGTTTGGTATGAGCCATGATCCTGCAATCATTCTTGCCATCACGCTTACAGGCCTCGCTGGACTGTTTGTTGGTGGCTTTACTTCTCGTTCGAGTGGAAAAAATATTACGTTTGGTGCGTTGAGGCAGCTGGGCATTGTCCTATTTAGCGCAGCTGCAACATATGGAATTGGGCTTTTGTTTGGCATGATACTTAAGTAAAAAACTCTCAGTGCGGACAATACAATAAAAATACCCCGCCTACTTAGCGGGGTATTTTTCAAGTAGCTACGCAGTCACTTTTTTTTGCTTTGGTTTCTTAATATTCTTGTGCTGATCTTTGCTTTTAGCCATAGTGGAGTCTCCCGTTACTGTTTTAATGTAGCGATAAAATAACTACATTGCAGCGATTATCTCGCTCGTGTCTATAGTATGCGCTAAAAATATTGCAAAAACAACATATAATAGGAGGATGAATGAACGATTAGAGACTAAATTAAAGACATTGCCACGAACTCCTGGCGTCTATTTTCATAAGTCAAAGGCTGGTGAAATCATTTATGTTGGTAAGGCCGCAGTTCTCAAAAATCGTGTCAGGCAGTACTTTCAATCCACGCGCGACATGGACGTAAAGACCAGGGCCCTTGTTGCCGAAATTGATGATACCGACTGGGTTGAAACAGAAAGTGAAATTGACGCACTATTTTTAGAATCTGAAATGGTGAAACGGTACATGCCAAGGTTCAATATTTTACTAAGGGATGATAAATCACAATTATTTGTTCGAATCGATATGAAAAGCGAGTGGCCATATGTTTGTTTTACTCATAACCCAGCAGATGATAACGCTGAGTACTTTGGTCCATACTTCAATGGCTACGCAGTAAAAAAAGCCTTACGATATCTTAGGAAAGTATTTCCATATTACACGAAACCTCCTAAGTCGGATGCACGTCCAGATCTTGATGCACATCTCGGGCTCTCTCCAATTGGTATGACGAACGAGGAGTATAAAGCAAACCTTAGAAAGCTTATTAGTTATGTCAAAGGAAACCGCAAATCATTAGTCTCTGAAATCGAAAAAGAAATGAAAACTGCAGCGGGTCTGCAGGACTTTGAGCGTGCGACAATCCTTCGCAATAAGCTTTATAATCTTCGAGAGCTGCAGCACCGTATCATGTTTGGTGATAAGGAATTTCTTGATATTAGTAAAGATAAAGCTCTGGGAGATCTCGTTGACTTACTTGGTCTTAAGAAGATTCCAGCACGAATCGAAGGCTACGATATTAGTCATATGAGTGGAACAAATGTCGTTGCAAGTCAGGTTGTTTTTATAAACGGCGTCAGTAGCCGTAGTGACTATAGGAAATATAAAACCAAAATTGAACATAACGACGACTTCTATAATATGAACGAAACAATTACGAGGCGGCTCAGTGAGAAAAACTTAAAGAGTTGGGGTAAGCCAGATCTATTTCTCATAGATGGTGGTAAAGGGCAACTCGATGCGGCTCTTAAGGCACGAGAAGACCGAGATATTCATGACATTCCTTTTATTGGTCTTGCAAAACGTGAAGAACAAATCGTCATTGACCATAGTCGCTCTAACGTCGTGCTAAATAAAGAAAAACTAAAAGCCCTTGATGGCTACATGACAATCACGGATAACTTTACACTTATTAATCTGCCGCATAGTTCCCATATTATAAAACTACTGCAGCGCATTCGTGATGAGTCACACCGCTTTGCGGTGAGCTATCACACGGTACTGAAGCGAGCGAAGCAAACGGCTAGTATTCTTGAAGAAATTCCAGGTATTGGACCGGTTGCACGCAAGAAACTGATTCGTACATTTGGTAGTCTTCGATCAGTACAGACGGCGAGTAAGAGTGACGTCATTGCTTGTCTTGGTGAGTCCCAGGGGACAATCATTGCAACCTACCTCGCACTCCCATAGTACTTATGCTAAAATCACTACATGAATAAGGAAAGAATTCTTCATGCGTTTCAAGACGAACATAGTAGATAGACATCATCGGTCCGGTTTCACGATTGTTGAAATGCTAGCCGTAATTGTTATTATCGGTATTCTTGCAACAACAGTTATTTTTGCAATAGGTTCTTGGCGCCAACGAACTGCACAGACTGAAGTCAAAAATGATTTAAATGCTGTCTCTGCAGGTATGGAGAGTATACGCAATTTTGGAGCTGGTTATCCGTCCACATTACCTGGAGGTTTTAAGCCAAGTGTTAACGTGACTGTTACATATACTTCCGGAGATCTAACAAATTATTGCATCGATGGTAAAAGTAAAGTCGTTACCACCGTTACATATTTCATCAATACAAATACTGGTGGCAATATCCCTCAAAAAGGAACCTGCGCACTTGGTCCGATGCCATAAGCTCACCTAGAGATTCCTTACGTCATTAAGAGGTGGGGATGGTACAATCGTAGTAATGGTCATGTCACGTGAATTTTATATAGAAAACCGCTCCCAGCTTGCAAAGCGGCTAGGTGGAGGCGTATTTGTGCTTACTGCATATAGCAAGCAGCAGCGTACAAACGATACTTCTCAGCGATTCGAGCAGGAGGCTAACTTCTGGTGGCTCACGGGTATTGAAGCAGCACAGTGGCAACTCATTGTTGACGGTACAAGGAATAAAAGCTGGCTCGTCGCTCCTCATATTAAAGATATAAATTACATTTTTGATGGCGGTCTTTCAGCTGAGGATGCGGTAGGAATAAGTGGCGTCGATACTGTCATATCTTCAGATGAGGCGACCGTACTTCTCCGTGATTTAGCAAAAAAACATATTGTTGTCTATGCGATTGGCGAACATCAACACGTTGAATATTTTGATTTCGTTCAAAATCCAGCTGACAAAAAACTACGAGAATCACTCACGAGAATCTTTGCGACAGTTCGTGGTTGTCGAAAAGACATAACGGCACTTCGAAGAATCAAGCAGCCTGAAGAAATTGCCGCGCTACGCCAAGCGATTGATCTCACAATTGAAGGATTTGAGCTCATAAAGGAAAAACTTCCAACTCTAAAATACGAATATGAAGTTGAAGCGGAGTTTGGCTACTTGTTTCGTCGAAAAGGTGCATTTGGACATGCCTATGATCCAATCGTTGCCGGTGGTTTACATGCCTGTACACTTCACTATGATACAAATGACGATACATTAAAAAAGCGAGAATTATTAATGCTAGATGTTGGAGCAAGGCATCATGGCTATTCTGCAGATATTAGTAGAACCTACGCCGTAGGAAAGCCAACCAAAAGACAAATCGCAGTCCACGCCGCTGTTCAAGCAGCACAAACAGAAATTATTAACCTGCTTGGTCCAGGGGTTTCGGTGGAAGAGTACCATAAACGTTCTGACGCTATTATGATTGACGCCCTCATGAGCCTTGATCTTATGACAAACAAAGATGACACTGCTTCATTCAGAAAATATTTCCCTCATGCAATTAGCCATGGTCTTGGAATCGATACCCACGACGGTCTCGGTGGACCCAAGTACTTTGAAGCTGGTATGGTACTTACCGTGGAACCAGGTATCTATATCAATGAAGAATCAATAGGGGTCCGCATTGAAGACGATATTCTTATTACCAAATCTGGGTATGAAAATCTAAGCGTCAAACTATCGACAGACCTATAGCCAAGCAGGTATAATCAAGAAAGATTATGAAAAAACAATTTTTCGTCTTTGTTGTCCGATGGGCACTCAACTCTATTGGCCTATGGATAGCCGTCCGTATATTTGGGACTGGCTATAGTAATGCCGATTTAACGGCAGGTGTTTGGGCCTTTGTTTTTGCTGGACTAATATTTTCAATCATGAATAGTATCCTTCGTCCAATTGTTATTATCTTGTCACTTCCAGCCATTCTGGTCACACTCGGTCTATTCACTCTTATTGTCAACGGACTCATGGTGTATCTTTCACTAAAACTGGCACCAGGTCTTAATATGACATTCTGGAACTCTGTGCTTACCGGAATGGTGCTGAGTCTGGTAAACTATATAGTAAGTAGTGCACTTGAATTACAGTATGCACGTAGTGTAGAGGAGAAATAATGACTATTGATAGCATCTTACAAATTGTCACGATTGGTTCAGCCGTCTTGATGGTTGCATGTATTTTACTTCAGCAACGTGGCGCAAGTCTTGGCGCTGGTTTCGGAAGTTCAGGCGAGTTATATACAACTCGACGTGGGCTTGATAAAAATCTCTATGAAGCAACTATTGTTTTAGCGGTTGTTTTTATCTTATCGATTCTGGCTGGATTACTATTACCAGCGTTCATAAAATAGGTGGTAAATAATGGCTGACGAAAAACGCAATTGGCGTGACTTTCAGAAAATTAAATTTAGCAAAAAGCATCTCACTAGGCGTGCTAAAAAAGCTGAAGGTGCGACTGTACGTCATGCACGTAAATTTATTGTCGGCCGACTTGAGAGTATTCGTGAATCTCGTCGCCATATTATTGGATGGCTCCTCCTCGTCACAGTACTTGTTGCGGTCGTAGGTGTTCAACTGGTATGGTTTCAGCAGAGTTACCAAACGGTTGCCGCGAGTGATGGTGGAACATATGCCGAAGCGACGCTTGGTCCTATTGAGACGTTAAACCCACTCTACGCCTCTTCTAGTGCTGAAATATCATCGAGTCATCTTCTTTTTTCATCACTCTACGACTATGATCAAAAAGGCGTGCTTCATGCGGATCTTGCTGACAGGGTAGATATTGATTCAGCCGGTACGACGTACACTGTGAAGCTAAAAAGTGGTGTAAAGTGGCATGACGGTGCTGCCCTTACGGCAAATGATGTTGCCTTTACTATTAATCTGATCAAACAACCCGAAACAAGATCATCACTTCGAGCAAACTGGCAAGATGTAACTGTGCAGGCAATTGACGATACGACACTTGTTTTTAAACTACCTGCAGTTCATGCTGCATTTAAAGATGCCCTCACTTTTTCAGTACTCCCGGAGCATGTCCTTGGAAAAATAGCACCAGGTGCCATCCGTGAAAATGCGTTTAGTCGCTCTCCAATTGGAAGCGGACCATTTAAACTAAGATTACTCCAGACTGCAGACACTGGTAATAAGCATAAAATCATTCACATGGTAGCATTTGAAGACTACTTTAAGGGGCAGCCAAAACTTGCACGATTTGAGCTACATGCGTTTGATACACCTGCACTCATCCTTGATGCACTAAAAACTGGAGAGGTAAATGCTGCATCTGATATATCAACAGGGGATATCAATTCGGTATCTAAGGTGAACTATACGATTAAATCCCAGACTATTGATAGCGGTGTCTACGCAATACTAAATACTACGCAGCCACTTCTAAAAGATAAGACGGTGAGACAGGCTCTTCAGTTAGCCACAAATACAGGAGAGATTCGAAACGGTCTTAATACGCCTGTGCCATCTCTTGAACTTCCATTTATTAACGGGCAACTCACAGGAAACGATCTACCAAAGGTACCTGCCGCTGATACAAAACGGGCAGGAGACATACTCGATGCAGCTGGGTGGAAATTAGTTGGTTCAGTCAGGGAAAAGGGTGGCCAAAAACTCAGTCTTCAGGTTGTTACAACAAAAGATGCAGAGTACGAAAATGTACTCCAGATGCTTGCGACTCAGTGGCGAGCCATAGGTGTTGAGGTGATAACAAAAGTTGTTGATTCGAGTGATCCAGCGCAAAACTTTGTTCAAGATGTCTTACAGCCACGTCAGTATGATGTCCTCATCTACCAGCTCGCTATTGGTGCAGACCCAGACGTGTATTCGTATGCATACTGGCATTCATCACAAGTTGGTCAGCGTGGTTATAACTTCAGTAACTACAGTAGTATCACATCAGATGATGCACTTGTTAGCGCGAGTCTCCGTCTTGAACCAGAGCTGAGAAATGCAAAGTACAAAGCATTTGCGAAGCAGTGGGTCGAAGATGTGCCTGCAATTGCACTCTATCAGTCAACAGTTCAATACGTTCAAGGTCAGGGTGTCTCGTCGGTCGGTGACAATGCCGTGCTGGTATCGCCATATGATCGTTACAGCAATGTTCTCTATTGGTCAGTGAACCAACAAACAGTTTACAAAACACCGTAGCATAGCTATAATACGTCGAGTAATAACACCCTTATGCGCGAATGGCGGAATTGGTAGACGCGTCAGCTTGAGGGGCTGGTGTCCTTCGGGACGTGGAGGTTCAAGTCCTCTTTCGCGCACCAAAGATAGATTTTTTTAGACGTCAGAATTTTTTCTGACGTCTTTTTTGTTATAATCAAAATATGCCAAAGACTGATCCTTCTTTGATTTCGTTACATTACAGCAGATGATTAAAGATCCCTCTTTAATAAATCTTAACACTACCTTGCGAATACCAAGCAACGTGAAAATGATATAGAATATAGCATCACTGTTGCGGTTTTGTGCTGGTCTAATATATGATGGATATAAAATAAACCTTAATATAGCAACTATTAAAAATGAGGGTGAAATGAATTATATAAAAAAATTAGCAATTGGATCAGCAGCTATAATAAGTGCGAGTGCATTGATGTTCGGCGGCGCAGTTAGTGCTCTGACTTTATTTTCAACAACAACGCAACAAGTAAAAACATTTACGGTGACAGTGCCATATTCACAGATATTAACCGGAAATCAAACAAATAGTCAGTCAATCACACTAAGTAAGGCTGCTCAATTTCCTGCCAGGACAGAGATTTTGTCCGCATATATAGATGTCCTACAACCATTTGGAGATGATACTAGCAGTGATCTTGGTAGCAGTTATGCTGGTCAACTTTATTTTCGTGACACTAAGCACAATGTCAATAAACAGATGAATGGTGCTGACATAAGCAGTACTGGCATAGATTCATCTTACGATGATACTGGTAAAGACCACTTCTATCTTTCTGACAGTCCAGAGTCTGTGGATATACAGGTTAATCAAAATTCAACCCTCGTAAATGTCACGAGCTTAAATAAGGGCTCTTTAAAGATTATTGTCAGTTATATCAATCATTAGTCGCTGACGGCATATTATTGGTCTATAATTGACTTATGTATATCGTTTACTTAGCCTATATGCCTCTTCAGATCGTAGGCGGGAACAGAGTTATATTCGAACAAGTTCGTGAACTCAGTAAGAGAAAACATAGGGTAGAGATTTGGTCAGAGCATTGCTCTGGCCGATCCGTTTTTGAGCCTAACGTAAGTATAAAGAAATATAATCAGGCAGAATTGGATATACCTGACGTTGTAATAGCATGCGATCCTGGTTTTATTAAACCCATCAAAGAATTCCGGAAAACAGGAACCTCATATTTATTATTACAACATGATTTTGAATGGATAATTGAGCAATCTAGAATACCAAACGGGATTGAAATATTCGATGAACTCAAGAATGACGTATTAACTGCTGGGATAAATATATTAACAGTTAGTAAATGGCTAACTTCTAAGATAGCAGAGCAGTTTGAGTTAAAGCCTACACTGATTTCGAATTCTGTAGATACGTCCCTCTTTAAGCCGTCGTCACCGCTCATAAATAACCTCGATGGATCTATCTTAGCGATATATGACCCACAAGAGTGGAAAAACTTTACATATACAACGGATATCATTGCACGTTTAAAATTTAATCATCCACGCTTAAAGTTTATGACTATTTCAGCAACATTGCCTAGCGTTGAGGATGTTAATCTTTCGTACGTAGATACATGGTTCATAAATCCTAGACAAGATGATCTTGCTAAAATATATTCATCGGCAGACATATTTCTAAGTACGTCTTTGAAGGAAGGATTTAGCCTTCCTGGTCTAGAGGCTCTTGCTTGTGCTACAAGTTTAGTTACTACTGATAATGGCGGAAACAGAGATTATGTCAAGGATGGTTATAACTGCGTGATCCTTGACCAGTTCGATATAGAAGGGAGCGTTAAAAAGATGGAAGAGCTCCTAGATAATCATGCGGTGAAGAAGTTATTAATTAAAAATGGCTTAGATACGGTGAAAAATTATCTGTTAATTAATTCTATTGACGCATTAGAAAACACGTTTCTCTCGACGATTAAGACTTGAGTTCTGAATATAAACCTTTAAGTATATAGATCCGATAATTACAAATTTAATATTGTTAGCTTTATTACTGGTCTTTGGGATGAAAAATGAACTGACTAGCTCAGACTGCGGGCTTGAAAGTGAGCAAAAATAAATTTGACAGGTATCGCTAACCTTAGGCCCTTATTCGGGGGAGAACTAGCGGGGTGAGATAAGTCAATCCATTTGACGCTACAAACGCCAGCAATAGCCATAAACAATAGTAACCCGTGGCCATACATACAAGCTTAATTGTATTGATCATAGCTATTTTATCTTATGAGCGAGAGGACTTCTAAGTTTAAACTCGTAGGTTAAAATTATGCTTGGGGTAACAATGCTTTTATACTTAAAATTGACTTCTATATGAAATATTTTTTTAATAATTCTGGGCGATGGACGTGATACCGAGTTGAAAGCTTTGAAAAAATAGACACTCCACCGCAAATCAACTTATGTAGGATTTGCCTGTGGTGTCATCCATCACTGTCATCGGAGGGATAATATTATGCCTATAAGCCAGGATAATAGCCAAGCATTATAGTTCTGACTTCGTCTACTATGGTGCGCCATATGTGTCTGTTTCAATCCTGCATCACTGATGCAGGATTTTCTGTATTTTCGTGCTTTCGCACATCCCGCATCTTCCAGCTCGTTGACTTCCCCCGTTGAATAATTGTATCCTTAAAGCAATAGCAGTTACAAATTAGCGAGAATACAGAACGTACGTATGGCACTTCACAGATTACCTACTCCAGGTTCAGATAATGGTACCTGGGGAGATGTCCTCAATGACTATTTATCTCAGTCCCACGAAGCAGACGGGACTCTTAAGCCTAGTGCCATAACAGCAGCAGGATCAGGGACATACTCTAAACCGACGACTGGCATTCCTACTGCCGACCTAGCCGACGGGAGTGTTACTAACTCGAAGCTAAATGCAGCCGTGCAAACTAACCTGACAGCTGCAGGTACGGCGGTCCAGAATGTAAATGGCAAATCTGGTACGAGTATTACTCTCACGCCAGCTGATATTGGCACGCCGACAACACTGGCTGCGCTGACTGATATCTCAGGCGCTAGTAGTGCGACCAACAGCCAAGTACTAAGTTTTAATACTGTCTCAGGTAAGTGGAGTCCTGCAACTATTTCCAGTGCGCCGGTCACCAGTGTGGCCGGAAAGACGGGCACTGTCTTACTGACGAGTACTGACGTCGGTCTTGCTAACGTTGACAATACTTCAGATGTTAATAAGCCAGTTTCTAGTGCTACCCAGGCGGCTCTTAATGCCAAAGCGAATACGAGCAGCCTTTCGGTCGTTGCGACTAGCGGTAGCTACGCAGACCTTACGGGTAAGCCAACGATACCTGCTGCTCAGGTAAGTAGTGATTGGAATGCAGTCTCTGGTGCCTCTCAGATACTCAACAAACCAACGCTTGGAACGGCTGCCGCTGCGAATGTTGGTAATTTTATGCTAGACAACCGACCTAGCTACGCATCAACTGTGAAGAGATGGGATCCGATACGTGGAACCTATAATTTTCGCCAAGATAATTCGCTTCGCTGGCTAACAGGTATCGGTAAGGCTGGTCTTTCTGACTACACTGCCGCAAATCAGACGATCAATGAACTCTGGATCGGTGACTCTATTATGGGAGGATGTACCGGACTTGGTAAACCAGCTGATAAATTTGGTGATACAACACGGTTTGACCGTAACAACGATTTTCCTCATGTCTATGGTAAGGCAGTTGCGCGTAGTAGTGGGATATCAGCAGTCGGTACGGGGCTTACTCGTGCACAAGACGGTGCGCATCTGGACAACCGTTGGGATGTTGGATCGGCAACTACTGCAAATGGCTCATGTCGTCAGCTCGCAACAGGAGTAAATGGATGGATACGATTTACATCTGATATTCCAGGCGATATCGTACGCGTCATTTTCTATAACAATCTTCCATCAGGCTCGCCTCAACTAAAAGTGAGTCTTGACGGTGCAACGTCTGGTGCTGGGTATGGAACGGCTCAAGGTCCATCGACGTCAAAATACGAAATCATTGAACTTACCGGCGTCACGGTAAATGTAGGCTCGCAAATTCTTATAACAAATATTAGTGCGGGATCAATCCAGCTTGCTGGCATTGAAGTGACATCTGCTTCTGGTGGACTCGCTGTTCATAATTTTACATGTAGCGGTACACGTGCATACACAAGCTGGGACACCGTCTCAAGTGGATTTTCATTACTTCGCCAACTAACGGATGTCTCAATTACAAATAAGTATAAATTTAATACGGTTCACATGGGTTGGGGACTATTTGACGCCTCGGATCCTGTGCCTCCAACTCCTACTCAGATTAGGGCGTCACTAAATGCCATCGCTAGTTATTTTCCAAATTCAACTATCATTCTTCATGCAATGCCAGAACCAGGTCAACTTGCAATCAGTTATCCAGGTCGTTGGGCAACGTATCTGAACGCATATTATCTTGCAGCCGACGATCTTGACTGTATTCTTGTCGACGATAATTTCCTTATGGGCGGTGGGTACACCTATCTTAACCCGCTTGGCGTCACTGCCGATACTACAGCTCACTATCTTCCATCCGCTTACGCAATGTGGGGCAGAGCTATTGCTCGAATCGTTTCTTAAAGAGTTTTTTAAGTACGTCTGTGTGGGTATATTAACAAATTTAATGACCTAAGATTGACTATTTTTACCTCATCACAGATAATATAGATAACACATAAGCTTTAGCAACATAAACATTCAGGGGATATGTAAAATGAGTCGTCTTCCAATTCCAGGGCAGGATCAAAACACGTGGGGAGACATATTAAATGACTATTTGTCTCAAAGTCTTACAGCCGACGGTAAACTAAAAACAGGTATCGTTAGTCCAGCTAACCTAGCCAGCTCTGCGGTTGAAAGCGCTAACCTTGCTCCAAATAGCGTAACGGCAGCAAAACTTGCAACCACAGCGGCACCTTCAACTGGCCAATCACTTTCATATGACGGTACAAATCTTTCTTGGATGACTCCAGTAGCAGCGTCAACAACAGCTGGCGGTGATCTTGCGGGAACATATCCTAACCCTACACTTAAAGTAACAAATAACGTCAGGACTATTCAACGCTCTCTTGGTGTTAACGTATTTTCAATCACTGATCCAAAGTATGGTGGCGCTGGTCTTGGCTCAATGACACAGGATACTGCAGCGTTAAACGCTGCATTCCAAGATATGGTAGCAAGTGGCGGAGGAGTATTATATGCACCAGCCGGAACATATAAAATCTCTAGCTGGCCAACCATTGTCCCACTTAATAATAAGCTCCCTTATTCAATCCAAGGTGCGGGTCGGAGCGCGACTGTATTCATGTCATATGCACCGAACCTAGCTGCAAGCCTCATGGTCCATAACCCAAGTTTCAATCCTGGTAGTGCTTCTGAGGATTCTGGTGTATGGAATGGCTTTACAATTGATGGTACAAACGCAGGACCTGGTGCGGTTGGCTTTCAATGGGGTGATGTTTCAACTGTCACGTTTAGCGATATTAATATCCAAAACTTCACACAGGGCGATGGCATGTACTTCAATAACCAATACGGCTGGACTGAACGCGTAACAATGCAATCTGTTGTTGTCCTGAACTGTCAAAATGCGCTTCGTTTTGCTGTTCAATCTGGTGCATACGGTAGCTTCGATTATTGGAACGTTGACGGTCTATTTGTGTCAGCAAACGCTAGCCAGAGTGCTGTCGTTTCCGAAGCATCACTTGGTATCGGCGGAACAATTCAAAGGCAAGGTTCTAAGTTTCGTATGGTTGCCAATATGGCTAGTGGTACTGTTAATACGGGCAAGTTGTTTTGGATTAAAGGGGATGATTCATGGTACGACGTTACGTGGAATGTTAACGCCGAAGCAAATGGCGGCGCAGCAGTAAAGCATGTTTCAATTCAAATGGATAATGGGAGCGCATCCTTTGGTGGCATTGGAGAGTTCCGAGCCTACTACCTTGCACCAGCTGTACTTGCTGGAGGTGCGTACCAGTTTGCCATTGCCGGTATGGTAACGGTTGCCGGTATTACAGATAATGACGGTTCACAAACGACCTTTACAGGTAATCCGATTGGCCGCATGATCTACAATAACCCAAGTGGCTACCAATCATCTGTTTCATCCGGTAGCTCGTGGCAAAATACACTTAATGCTGATGTCTTTGTGACGATCCCTGTCACATTTACAGGAAATGGTACTGCAGGATGGAACGTTGATGTATGGAACGGTCTTCCTGCTGGTCAAACAGTTGCCGCTGGACCTGCAGGTGTGACGATACCAATTACTTTTGTTCACTATGCAAAACGTTGGGCACGTCTTGATGTCACAAACGGTACCATCGGCACGCCAATTGTACGCTGGGTGTAAAAGTAGCTTACGTTATATTTAATAGATTTACTGTGACAATGTTGCGAGTGTATTGATCGTCGTCACAATAATAACAGTGCCAAATAGGTATGAGAGCATTGCATGACGTAGTGCCGTAGATCGTAATTCCTTGGTTTGAAGACTTGTATCTGACACTTGGTATGTCATACCAATAGTAAAAGCCAGATAGGCAAAATCACTATACTTTGGTGACTCTGAACCATTAAAATCTATTCCACCTTCAACATCACTGTAGTAGAGCCGGGCATACCTAAGCGCAAATGTCGTATGCACCATTGCCCAGGAAACAATAACGCTGATGAGTCCAAGTAAGATATCTATCACTTTATCATTCCCGCTGCCACTTCCTGCATGAACAATTAGAAATACGATTGTCCCAAGGCTAGCAACACTTGCAACGAGGAGAAGTACGTCAGCGAGTGCTCTGCCGGGATTCTCACGAACTGCATGTGACTTTGTTGTTTTACTATCCATTGGAAGAACTGTGAGCCATACCCAGCCAGCATATATAAGGGCGGTGACGTCCCAGGAAATGAGAAGGGCAAACTTTACCTGATTCATTACACAGAGAATAATTCCAGTGACGACGCCGATAAGTAGAGCTACTATTAGTCTTGTTAAAGCCGAAGTCGCCTGTGGTGTTTTTTTCGTAGGAATAACAAAGTCTCCGTTAGTTTAATGAACTTAGTATACTGCTAATTATCGATATACGTACAGTTATTAGACACATAACTCCTCTGTTCTGATATAATACCAAGCGTAGTATGGCGCGTTGGCGGAGTAGTTACGCAGCAGTCTGCAAAACTGTGTACACGAGTGCAAATCTCGTACGTGCCTCCATATTACGCGCGGATGGTGGAATTGGTAGACACGAGAGACTTAAAATCTCTTGCCCTAAACCGGCGTGCGGGTTCGATTCCCGCTCTGCGCACCAAATTTAGACATGTAACCTCGCTAATATAGTGAGAAAATAGTATAATAGAAGAGTAAACACGCACGACGCGTAGTAATAATCTAAAGGGGAACAAAATGATTGCAGTATGGATTATCATCGGAGTTGTCGTTCTATTGGGACTATTCCTATGGATGACATATAACGGACTAGTAACACTGAAGATCCGTGTTGACGAAGCTTGGAGCGATATTACCGTTCAGCTAAAACGTCGTGCTGATCTTATCCCAAATCTTGTCAATAGCGTTAAGGGTTACGCTGCACACGAAAGTGGCGTATTTGAAGCAGTCACAGCTGCGCGTTCAAATGTTATTAACGCAAAAGGCGTAAAAGATACTGCTGTTGCAGAAAATCAGCTCGAAGGAACTCTAAAAAGTCTTTTCGCCGTTGCTGAAGCATACCCAGATCTTAAAGCGAACCAAAACTTTATCCAACTTCAGGATGAACTTGTTGATACTGAGGATAAAATTCAAGCTTCTCGCAGATTTTATAACGGTGGAGTACGTGACCTAAACACTAAGATTACATTATTCCCAAACAACATTTTTGCCGGCATGCTAGGATTCAAGTCACGCGAATTCTTCGAAGTTGAAGATCAAGCTGCTATCGAAAATCCTGTTGAAGTTAAGTTCTAATTAGGAATTCTAAACTTTAGTGTATAAAGCAATTGCAGCCAACAAACGAAACACGGTCTTCATTATGGCCGTGTTTGTTGGTATCATCGGCGCTATTGGCTGGGCACTGAGTTATTACTATGGAAACAGATCAATCACGTACATTGTTATCGGTATTGCGATGCTCTATGCACTCATTCAGTACTATGCTGCTGGCTCACTTGCTATCGCAATGTCTGGCGCGAGAGAAATTGAAAAGAAAGATAATCCAAGACTGTATCGTATAGTTGAAAATATTGCTATTACTGTCGGGCTTCCAACACCAAAAGTATATATTATCGATGACCAAGCGCCCAATGCTTTTGCGACTGGTCGCGATCCAAAGCATGCAATTGTCGCTGCCACAACTGGTCTTCTTGAAATTATGGACGATAGGGAGCTAGAAGGTGTCATCGCTCACGAGATGGGGCATGTTCAAAATTATGATATTCGTGTGAGTATGATAGCTTTTGGACTGGTCAGTGCTATCGGTATTTTGTCTGATATCGCAATGCGGATGTTCTTCTTTGGTAATAACAACAACCGCGAAAATTCAAACCCGATTATTCTTGTCGTTGGAATTGTGATTGCAATTCTCGCGCCAATTATTGCGGCCATGGTGCAGCTAGCAATTAGTAGGCAGCGTGAGTACCTTGCAGATAGTACTGGCGCAATGACAACAAGGTATCCTGAGGGACTTGCAAGTGCGCTTGAGAAACTAGAAACCTATGGCCGACCAATGAAACGTCAAAACTCCGCGAGTGCTCATTTGTATTTTAGTAATCCTCTCAAGCCAGGCTTTTTAAGCGGTCTTTTTAGTACTCATCCACCACTTGCAGATCGAGTTGCACGACTCCGTGCAAACGAAAATAAGTTCTAAGAAAGCGAATGCTGCTATGCCGACGACACCTAAACGAGTAGTAAAGAAACAATCGAAAAAACAACCAATAAAGCAGATCGTTGATGAACCTGAATTAAAGCCAAGGAATATGCTAGCCGTGCAGTACTTAAAAGTAGTTCGTCGTACGCGTGAACTTGCAAATCGCCGCCCTCATCATAGTTTCCGTCGGACCCGTCGAAGAGACTACGCGCGCTCACTCACTCTTCCAGGATACTGGGCTTTTACAAAACAAGTCCGTCAAGCACTCTGGCGTAATAAGAAAATATTTTTAGCTGTTACTTTGCTGTACGCAGTACTTAGCGGTGTCCTTGTTGGCCTTGCATCTCAAACGACCTATACACAACTGGCTGGCCTTTTGAAGGACTCGAGTAACCAACTTCTACAGGGTAATGTTGATCAACTTGGTCAAGCCGTCATCTTACTTGGAACCGGCATACTTGGTGGTGTTAACCAAACGCCAACGGATGCTCAAAAGATATTTGCACCTCTTGTGGCACTTCTTATATGGCTCACAACGGTCTGGCTACTTAGGGCTATTCTTGCCGGTCATAAGCCGAGGCTTCGAGACGGCTTATATAATGCCGGTACTCCTATTGTTTCGACATTTCTTGTAAGCCTGATGTTTTTAGTGCAGCTCATTCCCGCGGGTTTTGCGACACTTGGATTCTGGGCTGCGACGCAGTCAGGCTTCATCGCAAATGGCGTTGAATCAATGGTTTTTTGGTTTGTTGCGATCCTTCTCATCGTCCTTTCGCTCTACTGGATTACGAGTACCTTTATTGCAATGATTGTCGTGACACTTCCTGGCATGTATCCGATGAGAGCACTTCGAACAGCGGGTGACATGGTCGTTGGGCGTCGCCTTCGCATTCTCCTTCGTCTCCTATGGCTTGTAGGTTTTCTAGTTGTCGCGTGGGCAATTGTTATGGTTCCAATAATACTTATTGATGCCTGGCTAAAAAATGTCTGGGCTAGCATAAACTGGATTCCGATAGTTCCTCTCGCCCTACTTGCCATGAGCTCATTTACAGTCGTGTGGGTGTCTGCATATGTATATTTACTCTACAGAAAGGTCGTTGATGATGACGCAACCCCAGCCTAGTAAACGCGCAGGTGAGCTACGCGATCTTCTTGCGGGCTATAGCTATAATTACCACGTACTCGATCAGCCGTCGGTCATTGATGCTGTCTATGACAGTCTGTTTGGTGAACTAAAAAAGATTGAAGCAGAAAATCCAGAACTTATTACACCAGACAGTCCTACTCAGCGAGTGGGCGGAGAGCTTCTGGGCGGTTTTCAAAAGGTAACGCATAGCTCAAGGATGCTGAGTCTTAATGATGTCTTTGACCGGGAAGAAGTAGAAGCATGGGTCATACGAATGGATAAACTTTTACCAGGTAGAACTCATGAATTCTTTGCCGACATAAAAATGGATGGTCTTGCCTGCGCGCTTATTTACCAGGATGGACTTCTTATGCAGGCAGTCACACGCGGGGACAGTTTTATTGGTGAAGACGTGACGGCAAATGTCAGAACGATTAAAAATATACCACTTCGTCTAAGAGCAAGTAAGCAGTATGACAAATTTCTTGTTGGTCGTACTGAAATTCGTGGTGAAATTGTGATGCTCAAAACAGACTTTAATAATCTTAATGAGACACGCAAAAAAAATAATGAATCACTTTTTGCAAATCCACGTAACCTAGCTGCAGGAACAATTCGTCAGCTCGATCCAAAACTCGTCGCAGCAAGGCCTCTTCATTTCCGTGCCTATGATTTGTTACGTGACGATCCGAGTGATATACCCACAAACATGTATGCTTACGAAGCTATTTCCGGGCTCGGTCTGACGCGAAATAAAGAAGCGAGTATTTTTACAAGCCTACCTGATGTCATGCATTTTGTTGATCATGTCGGTGATGTTCGAACTGACCTACCGTTTAATACAGACGGGCTCGTTATTAAAGTGAATAACCGTGCTCAGTTTGCTGAACTTGGTATAGTTGGCAAACAACCGCGTGGTGCAGTTGCGTATAAGTATGCAGCTGAACAGGCAACGACAATCGTAAAAGATATTGTTATCAGTATTGGGCGCACTGGCGCTGCAACACCAGTTGCTGTATTTGATCCTGTCGTTGTTGCTGGCACGACTGTGCAACATGCTAGTCTTCATAACGCAGATGAAATTGCGCGTAAGGATATTCGTATTGGTGATACTGTCATTATTTTTAAAGCCGGTGATATTATTCCACAAGTTGAGAGTGTCGTAAACGAGCTTCGTCCAAAGGATGCAAAAGCTTTTAATTATGAAGATGCACTCCACGAGCAGTATCCAGAGCTTGAATTCGAACGTTCCGGTAGCGACGTTGTCTACCGGGTCGTAGGAGCAAATAGTGATCTCATACTCAAGCGGTCTGTCGAGTATTACGCATCAAAAGGCGCGCTCGATATCGACACACTTGGTGAGAAGAATGTCGTTGCGCTTGTCGATGCAGGCCTCATTAAAGATACTGCAGATATTTACAGACTCACTGTCGAAGACCTGCTCAAATTAGATAGATTTGCTGATATTTCCGCGCGAAAACTCACTGATGCAATCGCTGATAAAAAGCAGCCACCACTTGAAAAGTTTGTACTTGGACTCGGTATCCGCCATGTTGGTATGCAAACGGCAATTGACCTCGCGAATCAGTTTGAATCGATCGAGAATCTTAGCAGGTCGACAATTGATCAACTTGAGGCAGTCGATGGTATCGGCAAGGTAGTTGCTGAATCAATTGTCGCCTGGTTTGCAGATCAGGATAACGAAGCGTTACTTGAAAAATTTACATCTCTCGGAGTACGACCTCATTTTGTTAAGAAGACAGGCAAACTTGTGGGTAATAACTTTGTTATTACAGGTACACTTGAAACAATGAGTAGAGACAGCGCAGCAGATGAAATACGTGCACTTGGTGGGACATTCCAAACAGCAATTGCAAAAGACACGACGTACCTTGTAACGGGTGGAAAAGTCGGGGCAAGTAAACTAAAAAAGGCCGAAAGCTATGGTACTAAGATCATCAATGAGCAACAACTTATCACTATTCTTCGTAGTGAAAAAGAGGTATAAAATGGTAACAATTCGTTTCGATAAATTGATTCGTGGAGCAATGCTCCCGATGTATGAAATGCTTGGGCAAAAAGCTGAATTTGTGGTTCTTCGTGGTGACAAGCTCGCTGCCGCAATTATTAAAAAAATTGTCGAAGAGGCACAAGAAATTCCAGCGAGTGGTGACATCGATAAAATAATTACTGAAATTGCTGACGTGGAACAAGGTCTAATTGATTTAAAGAAACTCCACGGCATTAGTGACGAACAAGTTGAGACTGCACGTCTTGCAAAGCTTGCTGAAAAGGGCGGGTTTTCTGAAGGAATTTTCGTGCATACTCTTACGCTAGATGAAGATGATAAATGGGTTTCCTATTACAGAAATGAACCTGATAAGTATGAAGAGATGAAAGTTAGCGGTAAAGACTTCGATATAACAACCGATAACCCATTACTACCAATAGGTGTATATCGCCATTATAAAGGTATGACGTATGAAATCATTGGCGTCGGACGTCATACTGAATCACTTGAAGACTATGCTGTCTACACTCCATTATATGAACATGATGGCCTACCAGATATCTGGCTCAGACCACTTCAAATGTTTATGGAAAATGTGAGCTTTGAAGGGCAATCGATTCCTCGCTTTTCAAAAGTAGATTAGTGTACGCAGTGTATATTCATCACTAGGTGAGTATAATAGTGAGTGATGCCAAAAAGAGCCAAAAAAGGGAAACGAAAATTATCAACCAAGCAATACATTTTTGCTATTGCTCGTGTTGCCGCACTTACATATAAAGCCGCACCTCTCGCGGTTATTATGCAGCTCATGGGTTCGATTGTAACTGCAGTACTCCCTATTATTACGACCTACTTTGCGGCGCTCACAACCACGTCTCTTGCTGAAGCATACGCAGGTAATCAGGCGGCTGGTGGACACGCCACTATCTACGTCTTTATTACGGCTGGTCTCGGTATTCTCATGACTGTATGGAACAGTGTAGAGCAATATGTCAGTCAGTTAATGCGTTACAGAGTTGAAGCAGCTATGAGTGATCGTATGTATGATCATTTCCTCGCACTCGATTTCTGGCGGTATGACGATAAAAAGACAGCAGATATTTTTGACCGTGCATCGCAGTTTGCAAGATTCTTCCCGTATGTTTTTGACCGACTTGCCGGCGTGATCACACAGTTTATTACGATGGTTGCGGGCCTGGCTGCTCTTCTGTTTGTTAGTTGGTGGCTAGGCGTTATTGCACTTGTTGCTGTTGTTCCGGGAATATATATTCAGTTCAAACTTTCCCGCGCCCAGGTTGCTCATTGGAATCAAAATGTTGAAACGAGGCGAGCGAAAAATATGATTGAATGGAATTTACTTCAGCCTCAGTATATCGCAGAACTTCGCCTTTATGGCATCGTACGATACCTACTCGATTTACGCATGAAACTTCGCGATAAAGACGAGAAGAAAAGAATTGAATTTGAACAAAAGTATATCTTCAAACGACTCGGCGCAGACGTTCTTGAGGCCGCAGCAGAAGTAACGGCGCTTCTTTGGATTGTTGGTGAAATTATTGCGCGTCACCAGCCAATTGGACAGTTCCTCTATGTACAACAAGTTGTGTCCCGCGCACTTGGCGGCGCGAGTGGATTTGTATCACAAATCAGCACCATTGACGAAGATCTTGCAAACCTATTTGACTACCAAGAATTCATGGAGCTTCCAATTCGCCTTGGTGGAGACAGAAAGCTCCTAGATCTTCCACAGTCTATCGAACTACAGGACATTACATTTTCCTACCCACATGCTAAGACGGATGTGCTAAAGGGCGTATCTCTTACTATTAAAAAGGGCCAACACGTGGCGATCGTTGGAGAGAACGGTGCGGGTAAGTCGACACTCATTAAAATTCTCACAGGTCTTTATACGCCTACGAAGGGAAGGATTCTCCTTGATGGACAGGACCTTGAATCAACCGCGATTGATTCCTGGCATAAGCAATTGGGCGTTCTCCAACAAGAGTTTATTAGCTACGGCTTTGCAACAGCAAAAGAGAATATCTATTTTGGTGATGTGACAAGTCCTCTCGATAAGAAACGACTGAGCGATGCGATGGATAGAGCTGAGGCACGGACATTTCTTGAAAAGTTGCCACGCGGCATAGAGAGTTACGTGAACACATGGATGGAAGACGACGAGGGGAATAATGGGACTGATCTTTCAGGCGGTCAGTGGCAGAGGCTTGCGCTTGCTCGTAACTTCTATAGAGATAGCCCAATGATCATCCTCGATGAGCCAACTTCAGCTATTGATGCGCTTGCTGAATCAAGAATCTTTAAACATTTATTTGAAGATCACTCTCGAACGGTTGTCACGATTAGCCACCGCCTGACAACGATTGAGAAGGCAGATATAATCTATATGCTACAGGATGGAAAGCTTGTTGAGCAGGGCACTCATGATGAGCTTGTAAACAAGCAAGGTGCTTACTATACAATGTTCGAATCTCAGCTACGAAATGGCTAATTGTACTTCTTACTAAAATAAGACTCATACGAGTCTTATTTTAGTAAGGATAGATCTATTAGATCTCTAAGAGATTAGCTCTGCTGCTTTTTTGGCACTGGAGCACCACCGTAAGCACTACCGCCGTAAGAGGCAACTGACGGTTTTTTTGACTTTATATCATCTGTAAGAAGATTTAATTTGCTAACAACAGCGGCCATGCCTGTCAATACACCAAAAGCTATCCCAGTATTACGTAGGAAATCTTTTCGATCCATTTCTTTTTGAAGTATTTTATCGGTTTGAATATTAAGCACAGTATTCCTTTTTTGAAATGCTAATGGTAACTACTGTTTTTATTCTAGGTCTGGTGACTTTATATGTCAATAGGGGTTTGACTGAGAGGTCGGTATACACCGTCAACATTTCTAACTCTTTGCTGTGGGCGAACGCTCATATCTCTTCCAGGTATGTTCATTTGAGCTGGAGCAGGCCTTTTAGGAATAATCTTTGACTGGATACCTTTAGGTGCAATATCAAAAGATTGCCTCCCCGTTGGTTGTTTGGGCACTTTTCGTATAGGCTCTACTTGTTGTGTGATCTCTTCTTCAATCATCCTAGCTCTCTTCTCAAAAAATTCTTCCATTGGAGATATATCAATTGCATCAACCGCAAACTTATTTAGCTCTGCCTCTTTTTTGCGACGGCGATTTGTCTTATATACAGATATCGAAACAGCGATAACTCCTGCTTGGTACATAAGAATAATAGGAAGCGCCATAATTGTTTGGTTTAGTACATCAGGAGTCGGGGTAATAAGTGCTGCTGCAATAAAGGCAATGAGAACCATGTATCTTTCGAATTTTAAAAGCCCGCCCGGCTTTAGAGGGTGTACCCAGTGAATAAATAGGAGAATGAGCGGTAGCTGAAAAAGAATACCAAGGCCAGCGGTATATGCGAGGATAAAGTTTAAGTATGAGTCAGCAGTAAGTGATGGATTAACATAGCCATCTGCAAACGTATTGAGGAAATTGAGCGCGCCTGGAATTGCATAGAAATACCCAAAGGCAGCCCCAGCAATCAGCAGTCCTATGGATGAGAGTAGTACGATGATAGAGTGCTTACGCGCACTCTTAGGTAGCGCAGGTGCCACAAAACGATATAGATGAAAGACAGCAAATGGAATAGTGATCGCTGCACCGACATACATAGTGACGGTAAAAATGAAACTAAATCCACCACCTGGATTGAGATAGATAAGCTTCTCATTACCAAGTGGCTTCAGAAGAAACGCAATCAACTGATCTTTGTAGTTATACGCGATACTGGAAGTACCGATAAAAATAACAGCCAAGAAGAAGATACGATTACGGAGTTCGCGAATATGATCGTGAAGCGTCGATGCCTGACTAGAGGCTACGTCACGCTTTTTTGTCATAGTTAGGCCTTATCTGAAGAGTCTGGTTTGTCAGATTTCTTTGCATCGTTAAACGCAGATTTTGATTCATCGAGTCCTTTGCGTAGTTCTTTTGCAGAACTACCTAGATTACGAGCAAGTTTTGGTAATTGGCTACCACCAAAAATCAACAAGATTATCACTAAAATAACGATCAGTTCAGGCGTCCCTAGCCCCAGGATATCGGCAAATTGCGATAAATTCATAGTATTCTTTCCTCCATTAGTCTATTATCTATATAATAGGACTTAAGCTTTAAAATGACAAGGACAATTGATGAACACATATACATTTAAATCAACATTTGCAGCTTCATCAGCTTACGGCGTTGGAGTATACGGCTGTGATAATTATACGCAGGGCTGTGAAGCAACAACTACTCAAACTCAGGGCTCTCTTGTGAGCACTGGTTCACCTTGGTTTATTCCCGTTATGTTAGGTGCCGCACTCATTGTCGCTGCCCTTATCTTGATTGTGACAAAATTAGTTCGTCGTAAAAATCTTAAAAAAGCCTAGAGGTATGCAAAAAGCAAAAAGCCGTATACGCCGTATTGGTATTGGTATCGCTGGTGGCCTCGTCCTTATTATTGGTGTCATCGCTATTCCATATCCTGGCCCTGGTTGGTTGATCGTATTTGCCGGTCTCGCAATTCTTGCAACTGAGTTTGCCTGGGCGCAGCGTCTTCTTGATGTTGCAAAAGGTAAGTACGATGCATGGCAGGCATGGCTAGCCCGTCAGTCATTTGTCGTAAAAGCGTTGATCTGGACACTGACTGCTTTTGTCGTGATCATAACAGTCTGGTTACTCAATGGCTATGGCCTTATCAACAACTGGCTTCATCTTGGACTTGACTGGGTGCAGTCACCACTCTTTCACTAAATAACTACTACAGAACAAAAGTTACATAAAACAAAATACCTCGCCGTAAGACGAGGTATTTTGTTTGTGTTGGTAGTAAACTACCAGCTACGCTGACGGAATGAACCGCCACCGTTGCCACCGCGGTCACCACCACGGTCGTTGCCACCGCCGAAGTCGCGTTTAGGGCGATCTTCTTTAGGGCGAGCTAGACCAACGCTAATAGCGCGGCCGTCAAGCTCTTTGCCGTCGAGTTGATCAACAGCTTTTTGGTTGTTAGCTTCGTCTGTAAATTCGACGAAACCGAAACCTTTAGATCGGCCACTGTCACGGTCAGTAATGACACGTGCGCTAGCGACTTCACCAATTTGCTCAAAGTGAGCTTTCAAACTATCGTCAGTAGTTGCGTAAGCAAGGCTACCGATGAAAAGATTTTGTTGTGCCATAAAAATATGTACTCTTTCTTGTTACTAACTTTCGTCAGATCGACCATGCGGCGATAGTTGACAAGAAGGAGTTACCGATAAGGGTAAACATCCGCTGCTTTTCTATTTCGCGTATGCTTCTGAACACTGCTATTTAAGCACATTTTTAAAAACAATACTAGCTTAAGCAGCTTTTAAAATGATAATATAGCTTGTGCTTTATATGTAAATGGTGCATAATTATTGACAAGCTGGTACGCCTACGGGGTGCCTCTGAGTACCAAAACAAACAAGTTTTAAAAACAAAAGCCGCGCCCTGGGTGGGCGCGTAACAGCCTAGAATGCTCGTCTATCACTGTAGAGACGAGCATTCGTTATATAGCATCGTTATCGAATACCCAATTCCTCATAAGTAGTTTAGGTGGATTTTTTAGATAGACTAATATCCTAGAGGGTATCTCGTTGACATCAAAAAGCTTATGCTCTATAACTACAGATAGTAGACTATGGAATATTCAGATACATTCATGTCCTTCCGTCGACGCATTTCAGCTTCCCGGAAATTACGGCATGAAACACTTCACGAAAAGAGGCCGGGTGCTGGATTTACTATTGTAGAGCTGCTTATTGTCGTGGTTGTCATAGGTGTCCTTGCCGCAATTGTTATTGTAGCGTATAACGGCGTCCAACAACGCGCTCGTGACGCTAACAGAATGAGTGATGTAACAGTTATAAATAAAGCACTAGAGCTCTACTATATAGATTATGGTAGATTTCCAAACGGCAGTGGATCGACTACGATCAACTCAGGTTGGAGTACGACAGCTGATGCTAGTTGGCAAAATCTTGCGACAGCGTTACAGCCATATTTAAGTAAGATACCTGTCGATCCAGTGAGTGCACCTAATTTATCACCACTTACGAATTCTGCTGGATATAACTATGCGTACTTCTCTAACACTAGTTCTGGGGTATCCTATTGTGGCGCAGCCCCTAATCAGATGTATATTTTAATATACCGATTTGAAAGCTCTTCTCAAACAACGACTCTTAACGGTGCATGCCCAAGTTCACCTTTAGGACCATATGGTGGCGCAAGTAACTATCGCATGAATAAGTCGTAGATGTATTAATAAGCTTAAAAGTAACTAAGATAGTGTAGATGCGCATCTACACACTGTGTAGTAATCTTTTATGCAGACTCTTTTAAGCTTGTGCTAAATCTATAGCAAGGGGTGGTCAGGAGGCATGTAATTTGTTATAATATACTCAGAGGAACCCATCATAAATGGGTATATTTTTATGAAAGACCCAAAATTTATCCGCAATATCGCTATTATTGCTCACGTTGACCACGGTAAGACCACTATGGTTGATGGTCTCTTAAAACAAAGTAATACGTTCCGTGACAACCAGGCTGAGATGAGCCAGGACCTTATTATGGACAGTGGTGACCAGGAACACGAACGTGGTATCACGATTACTGCTAAGCAGACTTCTATCTACCACGGTGATTACAAAATCAACATCATTGACACTCCAGGTCACGCCGATTTCTCAGGCGAAGTTGAACGTACACTTAACATGGCTGACGGTGTTCTGCTTGTCGTTGACGCCCAGGAAGGCCCAATGCCACAGACAAAATTTGTGCTAAGTAAAGCACTCGAACTTGGACTAAAACCAGTTGTTATTATCAACAAAATTGATAAACCATCACGTCGTATTGACGAAGTTATTGACGAAGTTTCTGACCTTTTCCTTGAACTTGCAATCGACGATAGTCAACTACATTACCCAGTGTATTACGCAATTGGCCGTGAAGGTAAAGCGTGGACTCATCTTCCTGACAACATGTCAGAACACACTGACCTTACGCCTATCTTTGATGCAATCATCAGCGATATCCCAGCACCAACTGTTGAAGTAGATAAACCTTTCCAACTTCTCGTTACATCACTTCAATACGATACATTCCAAGGTAAATATGCCATTGGCCGTATCACACGTGGTGATGTCAAAAAAGGTTCCCCAGTTGTTCTTATTAAACGCGACGGAACTATTGTTGGTAGCAAGATTGATAAAGTCTTTGGCTACCGTGGTCTTAACCGTGAAGAAATTGATTCTGCGAGTGCAGGTGACATTGTTGCTCTTACTGGTATTGGTGATGCGCGTATCGGTGAAACAATTGCTGACAAGGAAAACCCAGAAGCACTTCCAGTTATTGACGTTGAAGCACCGACAATCTCAATGTACCTTGGTCCAAACACAAGCCCACTCAAGGGTAAAGAAGCGTCATTTAATACATCACGCCAAATTGGTGATCGTCTTAAGCGTGAGCTTGAAACAAACGTATCACTTCGCGTCGCTGAAGATGGTATTGGCTTTACAGTCAGTGGTCGTGGTGAACTTCACCTTTCTGTTCTTATCGAAGCACTTCGCCGAGAAGATTTTGAATTCGAAGTTGGTCGTCCACAGGTTGTGACGATTGAAGAAGATGGCAAAACTATGGAACCAGTTGAAGAACTACTTGTTGAAGTTGGTCCTGAATTCCTCGGTGCAGTGAGCCAAGAACTTGGTACCCGCCGCGCAGCTATGGTGAAACAAGAACAAACAAGCAGTGGCACATCACGAAGTACCTACATTCTTCCAACTCGTGCGCTTATTGGCCTTCGTAACCTCCTTCTTACTGCAACAAAGGGTACGATCATCATGAACAGTATGCCACACGGCTACCAACCACTTGGTCCGAAACTTCAGCAACTTCGAAACGGCGCACTCATCGCAACTGAAGCAGGTGCGACAACAGCATTTGCACTTGATAACTCATCAGCTCGTGGTGAACTATTCGTTGGTCCTGGAACAACTGTGTATCAAGGTATGATCGTCGGTGTTTATAACCGAAGTGGTGATCTTGATGTGAACGTTTGTCGTGGTAAGCAGCTGACAAACATGCGTACATCATCAAGTGATGGTACGATTCAGTTGACACCATTTACAGAACTAAGTCTTGAACAGTGTATCGATTTCATCGAAGACGATGAGTTGCTTGAAGTAACACCAAAATCCCTTCGTCTTCGCAAACGATTCCTTGATCCAAACAAACGCAAACGTAACTCAAAAAACTAGTTGCAAAAAAGAGCCCAATCGGGCTCTTTTAATTTCTCTATACATTTTTATAATCTGTTATTGCGATCATTAACCACAACCACTATACTAACGATAGTGAAGTTCCATATACCAAAAAACGACATGTTAAAAGCAGCTCTCGTGACAACAACGGGCCAGCTCAAACGACCATCAAAAAGTCCCGATGAAGCACTCGGTATTTTGTTTGCTGATGTTCAGAAAAACAAGGTATATAACGATGGCAAAACGTTTGTCGATCTTATCCCGCGCCGCCGCATGAAGTCGATTCAGCAGGAATATCTTCTTGCAAAAAAGGATCCAGCATTCGAACTTCGTGATTTTGTCAGTCGACATTTTTATGAGTTTGGTGGAAGCGGCTCGGAGTATGTGACAAATCCTGCCATGTCACCTCGGCAGCATATTGCAGAACTGTGGCACGTCCTAGAACGTAAAAACCGACGTGATCGCGGGTCACTCATCGCACTCCCACACCCGTATATTGTTCCAGGTGGTCGGTTTAATGAACAGTTCTACTGGGACAGCTACTTCATTATGCTAGGACTTGCGGCAGATAATAGGTGGGACGTAATTGAGGGAATGATGCGAAACTACGCGTACATGATTCGTAAGTTTGGCTTTATTCCAACAGCAAATCGGACCTACTTTTTGAGTCGGTCACAGCCACCTTTTTTCGCTCAAATGGTGAAGCTACTTGCTCGTCATAGAGGACGTACGAGGACATATGCAGAATATCTTCCGTACCTTCTTGCGGAACATCGCTTTTGGATGAAGGGTCGACGTAATCTCAGTAAGCAGGAACACAAGGCGTTTGCGCGAGTTGTTGAAATGCCAAATGGTATCCTCGTCAATCGTTACTACGATAACAAAACGACACCACGCCCAGAATCACTACGTGAAGATGAGGAGACAGCAGAATCTGCTGAGCACCGACACGCCGACAGACTGTATCTCCATCTTCGGGCAGGTGCTGAATCAGGATGGGACTTTAGTTCTCGTTGGTTCCTTGATCCACATGACATCAATACGATTCATACGGCAGATATTATTCCAGTAGATCTTAACGCACTTTTATATCAACTCGAAACGACAATCGTCGAAGCATACCAATTAATTAAGCAGCCACTTCTCGCTCGTAAATATCAAACTCAGGCAGATCGTCGCCTGGTTGCTATTCAAAAATACTGCTGGGACGAAAAAGCTGGATTCTTTGTCGACTATAACTTCCATCACGGCAAACCAACTGGTCAGCTAACACTTGCTGCTGTTTTTCCTCTATATGCAAAAATTGCCACATCAAAACAGGCAGCACTCGTTGCAGCAAAACTCGAAAAAGACTTCCTAAAATCTGGAGGTTTAGTTACGACGCTCGAAACAACAGGCCAACAGTGGGATGCGCCAAATGGCTGGGCGCCACTTCAATGGATTGCTATTGAGGGCCTTAGGAGCTATGGCTATCACGCCCTCGCAGACGAAATAAAGAAGCGATGGGTTGTTGGCAACCTTGAAGTATTTCATAGTAAACACAAACTTGTTGAAAAGTATGCAGTCGAAGGAAATGATCGACTTGGTGGGGGAGGAGAGTATCCTTTACAAGATGGATTTGGCTGGACTAACGGTGTCCTTGC
Source organism: Candidatus Saccharimonadales bacterium (assembly GCA_039928925.1). Lineage (NCBI taxonomy): Bacteria > Candidatus Saccharimonadota > Candidatus Saccharimonadia > Saccharimonadales (SeqCode) > Saccharimonadales bacterium (SeqCode). The sequence continues at coordinate 142,202 of JBDSSF010000001.1, forward strand.
GACGCTTCTGAGCGAAGACGAATCTAAATAAGTCCGCGTCTTGCTAGTCGTTTTTTGATTGCGAGTGTTGCCGCAACGCTCCACGCTTGTACTTCCTGAGGGGGTTGCTCGACTTTATTCTCACGTCCATTTACTTCGTCCCAAAGGACAATTGTCTGTGTATTAATTGAAATAGTTGGCTCTTCATCACCGCGAACATATTCAGGAAAAATGCGAGTTTGTTCGACGGCAGCGAGTACTCTTCGATCGAGTTCATCAGCTTCATCACCATAATCAAGTCTTCGAAGACCTTTTGCAATATGGTGCGTATCCCATAGCCACACACTTCCGCAGTGGTAGGCACCTGGACGGAAGCGAACTTCATCTGAGGCGAGTGTTCGAATGCCTGCACTTGCAAGTAACTCAGGGCTAAATAGACGAGAGACCGTGGCCTCACGCCTTCCGACGATATCTGGATCATCTCCTTTTAAAAGACGAGAATTAAGTACATGTCCCATGTTTGATGTTTTTAATTTGAGCTGTCTCAGATTGTTATTTTCATCACGATCTGTTCCAAGGACAAAGTAGCCGTCTTCATCATTTGTCCAGAAAACTTCAAGAATTGTTCGACGAAGTTCAGCTGCTTTTTCACGTAGGACTGCAGCACGATCTGGTTGATCGTATACATCTTCAAATAGCTCGGCGGCATCAATAAGCGCATCGAATGTCGTCACTTGAACTTCAATTGAAGCGATCCCCTTAGAATGGTTGGCGAGTGTTCCGTCTTTGTGATGATAGGCGTCCCAAGAATCTTTCCATACTTGGTTTTCGATACCCCTAGGAAGAATTGACTGGTACTCAAGGAGACCTTCGGGATTCTTCTTAAGACGTGCTTCAATCCACGCAAGGGCTGCTTCAAATGCATAGCTAATCGTACGCTGCTCACCTGATCGATCAGTATAAGGTTGAGACAGAAAGCCATGATTTTCTTCAGATCGCTGCGTGTAAGCAGTAAGCGTTCTAATAAATTCAGGTGTCGCATCAACAGAGCCATAATATGGCCAGCCCCAGCCAAGACGTTTTGTGAGTTCGACTGCTATTGGGTCATCTGGATTTCTAATTTCATGTGCGATTCTACCCGGCTCTTCTTCGCGCTCAGTATTAAACGCTACTCCTTGGAACTGTGCAGCTGAAAGAATGGTCGCCCGTGCAAGTTCAGGGTAGCTGGTGATAAGATCAATTGCAACGCGGAGTCCATCACGCCCGAAGTTTGCTTTATATAAATCAAGATGTGCAGGGACATTATCTGTATCAAAGGAAAGTGCAGCCCAGCTTGGTCCGTATGCCCCTATCTCTTCAGGCTTAGTTGACTGAGTAAGGCGAAGCATTTGTTCAAGACTTGATGGCTGTCTGTCACGCTTTCTAGCCGGGTGTTCAACCACAGGATAAAGAATACGTTCGCCGGGGAGGAGGCGAAAGCCGCTTGGTGTCTGAATTTCAGGATGAGGTCCGACTGTCTCCATACACCTAGTATACCCAATGAATGCTATAATGGGTACTTGATGAGTAAATCAAATCTTCGCGTGGCCATGATTGCACCCCCATGGCTTGCTCTACCGATCAAAGGCTATGGTGGCATCGAACTTGTTATTGAAGGATTAGTTAATGAACTAGCTAAACAGAATGTTGAAGTCGTATTGTTTGCTAATGGCGCAAGAAAAATGCCAGATGTGAAAACCTTTTCGTACTACAATAAAGAATTATTCGATGTTATCGACGAACCGTACTACGATGCGCCGCTTCAAATCATGCAAACACATCTTAACTTTGCACTTAAAGAGATTGAAAAAGATGGTAAGTTTGATATTATCCACGATCATAATCCATATATTGGTCCAGCTTTCTTTTCACTTGCAAGCAGGATAGAAGGAATACCGCCCGTTATCCATACATTCCATGGCCCTCCTTTTTCAGGTACCATGAAGCCAAAAAGTAAACATGTTGACAACAGACCGCAGCTTGAGTACATGAACCTTGGTAACTTATTTATGACCTGTATTTCTGAGGCGATGGCAGCACATGCGCCAAAAGAGCTAGATGCTCATATGCTTCCAGCCGTCCATAATGCAATAGATCTTGATAGTTTTCCATTTAAGAAAGTAAAGCAAAACTACTACATTACGCTTGCCAGATTTACTGCAGATAAAGGACAAAAAACAGCAGTAAGATTTGCCGCTAAGTATAAAAAACGCCTTCGTATGGCCGGAACAATTGCCGGTATTGGATCAAATCGTAAAATATTATTCGAGCTTTCAAATCCACTTAGCTCATACCGAAAGAATGAAGAATTTCGTTACTATAGCGACAAGATTTTGCCTTACGTCCTAAGATATCCTCGGATTACTTATTCGGGTAATCTTAGCGGCAGAGAGAAAATGAAATTCTTATCTAATGCAAAGGCGCTCCTATTTCCAATTGACTGGGACGAACCGTTTGGCATGGCAGTCATCGAAGCACTTGCGTGCGGTACGCCGGTTGTTGCCATGAGACGTGGTGCAATGCCAGAAATCATAGAGCACGGTGTGAACGGATTCCTCGCTGATACTGAAGAAGAATTCTTCGAGTACGCAAATCGGGTTGATGAGATTGATCCTGCAGATTGTCGTAAGTCTGTTGAGGCAAAATTCTCTGCAAAACGAATGGCCGCAACGTACATTGATCGCTATAACGAGATTCTAAAGATTGTTAAAAAATAGTCTTTCCGTTTAACTCGTCGGGCAAAAACCCTTTGTCATGCTTGAAATTAGCTTTCCACTCGTAGCCTTCATTATAGCCAATATCTTTCATTAATTTTGTCGGTGCATTGCGAAGATGAAGGGGCACTGGGGCATCTGGATACTGCTTCGCGAGTGCCTGGGCGTTATGCATCGCATCGGTTGTCTGTCTGGACTTTTCGCTCCTTGCAAGTGCCGTTGCAACGTGGAAAAGGGTGTAGCTACTTTCTGGCATACCAACTCGTTCTACAGCCTGGAAAGCTTGAAGCGCCAGTCCCAAGGCACCATTTCCAGCAAGTCCAATATCTTCACTAGCAAATATGACCATACGGCGCGCAATAAACTTTGGATCCTCACCAGCATCAATCATCCGGGCTAGGTAATAGAGCGTTGCATCAACGTTACTGCCGCGCATACTTTTAATAAAAGCAGAGATAACGTTATAGTGCATGTCGCCTTTTTTATCGTAGCCAGGGACACGCTTTTGAGCAGCGACTTTGACAATTTCCGGCGTCACTTTTTCGCCCATAGAAAGAGCCAGCTCAAGGTTACCAAGTGCTACCCGGGCATCACCGCCAGATAATTCGGCTAGATAATCAAGTGCAGATTTCGTCACCTGTTTTTCTTTCTTTTCATCTTTAAGAGCTCGACTAAGAATATCGATAATTTCATCCTTGCTCAGCGGCTGGAGCACAAGCACTCGGCTGCGAGAAAGTAGTGGGTTAATCACTTCAAAACTTGGGTTTTCTGTCGTTGCTCCAATAAGTGTAATGAGCCCGGATTCTACATGAGGCAAAAAGGCATCTTGTTGTGCTTTATTAAACCTATGTATTTCATCAACAAATAAGATAGTGCGAAGTTGCAGGTTCCAGTTCTGGCGAGCATGTTCGACAATTCGTTCAACGTCTTTTTTACCGCTTGTTACAGCAGATATCTCAATGAATTCGGCTTCTACTTCACGGGCAATTATTCTAGCCAGCGTTGTTTTGCCACTTCCGGGTGGCCCCCAAAGAATAAGACTGACTGGTTCACGTGAGCGAACGATTTGTCGAAGGATTTCACCGTCACCTAACAGATGGTGTTGTCCAATCACCTCATCAAGTGTTGTTGGCCGCATCCTCTCGGCGAGGGGTACTCGTTGCATGTACCTAGTATACCTTGTATGATAGATCTACAACATGCAGCGACCTACCGTACTATTACTTTTTGGCGGTGAATCGTCCGAGCACGATGTCTCGATTTCTTCTGCGCGCAATGTCTACGCTGCAATCGACAATACAAAATACCAGGTTGAACTTGGCTTTATTGATAGGCAAGGTAAGTGGTGGCTCATAGATAAGTTCGGCCAGGAAGTGACGTCACGTGACGCAGCGCAGCTCGCGCCAGTTCTGGGCACGGCGAGCTTTGTTACGTTCCCAAGTAGTCGGGTTATCATGCCAGATGTTATTCTCCCAATCCTCCATGGTAAAAATGGTGAGGATGGTGCAGTCCAAGGCCTTGCGCAGCTTCTCCATATCCCTGTTGTTGGATGTGACATGACCGCCAGCGCCATTTGTATGGATAAAGTCGCAACCAAAGAAATACTATCAAGCAGTGGTATTAAGATAGTGCCATACGAAGTTCACCATAAAATGCAGGAACTCCCCGACTTCAGTAAGCTTAATATGACACTCGGATGCCCGTTATTTGTGAAGCCCTCAAGGTCAGGTAGCTCAGTTGGTGTAAGTAAAGTTCACACTGAAGACGAACTCATCCAGGCACTTGAAACTGCTCATCGACACGATGAGGTTGCCTTAATTGAGCGGGGGATCACAGCACGTGAAATAGAAGTTGCCATTATTGGTAATCCACCCTACCACGAAGCAAGTGTTGCAGGTGAAATTCAACCAGATGGAGAATTTTACAGTTATGACTCTAAATATGCGGGGTCAAGTGAGTCAAAAGTTATTATCCCAGCCGATCTCACGGATGATCAGCATAAGACCATCCAAAACCTTGCACTTCGTATCTATGAGCTACTCGGATGTAAGGGTCTAGCACGTGTAGATTTCTTTCTCACCCCTGAAGGAGAGATATTTTTAAATGAAATAAATACAATTCCTGGCTTCACAAATATTAGTATGTATCCAAAATTATGGCAGGCAAGTGGGCTGACGTACCCGCAGCTTATTGAAAAACTTATTCACCTCGCTCTTGATATTCCATCAAGCACTTGAAAAGTCACGCGCTACTAAGGTATAATCATCAATGTTATGCGGGTGTAGCTCAGTTGTTAGAGCGCTTCCTTGCCAAGGAAGAGGTCGAGAGTTAGAGTCTCTTCACCCGCACCAATTTAGTAATTTTGTTTAGTACGTCGTAAGGCGTATTTTTCATATGTGGCTCCACGTCTGCTAAACTGCTTCAAGTGGGCGACGCGACCATAAAAGTCTCCTCCTGGTATACTTATTACATGGACTATAAAAATTTCTTAGTAGACTTCTCCTCAGTAGACCTAACTGATGTCTATAGCGAATGGATGTGGCTTATTGATGTATCTGATCTCAGCCGGCCGCTTGGCATGACTTCGTTTGGAGATCTTTTCTTTCAAAAAGATAATTACGAAGTCTATTTTTTAGATACTTTAGAGGGAACCGTGGAGTTATTTGCTGAGTCTCAAGAGGAGATGATAGCTAAGTTATCAGTACAGGAAAATCTTGATAACTATATGATGACAGCACTCGTCACAACACTACGTGAAAAAAATATTAAATTAAAAATAAATGAACTATACATATTTAACGTTCACCCAATCATAGGTGGTGAGGCTGTGTCTAGTAACGTGAGTGTCGTAACCATGAGAGTTGCGCTATCATTAATCGGCCAACTCCATCGTCAAGTGCGTTAAGCTCCTGCATAAAAGATACGCATATGTATCTGTTTTCAAAGAAATATGCACGCTACTAACACAGGGGCTATATAATGATAGGAATGGCGGAACATAAAATGAAGAATTTGCTTGGTAATTCACGCTTTTATATTTTAGTTAGCTCTGTTTTACTGAGCATTATTATTGCGGCATACATACGTCTACAGATACCAAGCGATCAACTCTACTACATTCGTATCCAACAACTGTTTGGCCTTTTTGCTATCATATATTGGCTCCTGGCTCTCGTTATATCACCAATTGGCTACGTAATTGGTAAGCAGCGCATGAAGCATCTTGGTTTTGCAAGACGTGCCATAGGCGTATCAGCTGCCTACTTTGCGACGCTGCACGGTGCGGTAGCACTTTGGGGTCAGCTTGGTGGTCTGAGTGCGCTTGCTTTATTGCCACCACTATTTCAGTGGTCGATAGCAGGTGGTGCGATTGGTCTTTTTATACTCCTCATTATGGCAGCGACGTCGTTTGATAAAGTCATTTCCTTCATGACATTTACAAAATGGAAATGGCTGCACAGGCTCGTTTACATTGGGTTCATATTAGTTTGTTTGCATATCTGGACGATTGGTACGCACTTAGCATACATGGGTGTGCAGTGGACGGCATTTACTGCGCTCGTTATATTAAGCGGATTAGAGTTATTTAGAACTATAAAGCTTGTGAACGACAAATATCTCCATTTTGAAAAAAGAGAAATGATAACACTTTTTGGTGCTAGTTGGGTGATAATTATTTTTCTTATATCTTTAACACCTGTCTTTGTACAGAATTACTACAGCAAACACGAAAGCCATAGTGAGGAGCATACAGTCAGTACCGAAGACTCTCATAGCGAGGCACATAATGAGTAAAATGATACTCATTTCTCTACTACTCTTTGTTGGCCTAAGTACTGTCTTATCAAAGCCAGTATTTGCTCACGTCCTTATTAGTGATGATACTAAAACTGTCGGTGCCGTTCTCCACGTCGTGCCAGATGATGACCCGATTGCAGGCCAGCAAGCCAATCTCTACTTTGATATACAAACCAAGAAGTTAAACGAAAAAAACACCAAGCTCACTATAACCAACTTAACAACAGATGAAAAAGCAGTCATACCAATTCAAGTAGATAATAGCTCGGTTAATGCGAATTACATATTTCCAGTGCAGGGGACTTACCAGCTAACTCTTATGGCAAGTTCTGATAAAGTATACACCTTCAACTATTCTCAGCGTATATCAAGAGGTGCGACAGGCAGCGCACTTGACAGGCCAACCTATCCGCTCGCTACTATTGCGCTAATATTCTCAGCAACACTGTTACTATTTCTGTTAATTATTATGTTTAATCACCGAAAAGAAATAAATACGCACAGTTCATTCTAAGTCTCTGATATACTTATCTTAGTTAACAGTTCCCATAAAGTAATAGGAGAAAGATGTGTTAAAACAAGTAACTCAGAGATTGTCAGTAATTGGAGTATCGATTGGTGTAGCGACACTTGCTTTTAGCACGAGCGCTTTTGCTCACGTTGTTGTAAAGCCCGCCGAGGTTGTCACAGCTGGCTTCCAGACATTTACTATCGGAGTTCCAAACGAAAAAGATATTTCAACGACAAGTATTAAACTTGTTATTCCAGACGGATTAAAATATGTACAGCCGACTCAAAAAGCAGGTTGGCAAATTGATGTTGAAAAAAGTGGTACTGGTGAAGATGCAGCTGTGAAATCTATCACATGGAGCGGTAACGAAGTAAAGGGCGGTTTCAGAGATGACTTTACTTTTAGTGGTCAAGTACCGGAAAAAGCTGCTGATTTGCAGTGGAAAGCCTACCAAACTTACTCAGATGGTACGGTTGTATCTTGGGACAAGGCAGCTCAGGGTGAGGATAGCGAAACGACCACATCTGGGCCATTCTCAGTCACAAAAGTTGTCGCCGACACTGCAACGGATACTTCGATCAAGAAGGCTGACCAAGCTGCAGCCGACGCAAAGAGTGAAGCGAGCACTGCACTATATGTGGGCGTTGCTGGTATCGTCGTTGGTTTAGCTGGTGTATACGTCGCTACTCGTAACAAGTAAAGAAATATAAATATAAATATAAAGTTTTGCGTTAGAGGTGAACTTCTTCGCCAAGCTCAAGCAAACAAAAAGGACAAGCCGAGCTTGTCCTTTTTATTTCCTACTGCTCCTCTCCTTCAATAGATACATGGGGTAGTCTTTTATCAAGCCATTTAGGGATCCACCAGGCATGTTTTCCGAGCAGCGTCATAACTGCTGGGACGATTGTCATTCTCACGAGGAATGCATCAACGACAATACCCACAGCAAGACCAAAGCCAATCGATTGAATCACTGCTTGATGATTAGTGATAAATCCTGCGAACACGCTAATCATAATGACAGCAGCTGCCGTAACAACTTTGCTACCAGCTCCAAAACCTTCAAGAACCGCATCTTTTGGACTTTTACCGTGCTGGTATGCTTCGTGCATTCCTGAGACTAAGAAGAATTCATAGTCCATTGCCAGGCCAAATAGAATTCCTGTCGCAATAATCGGAACAAAACTAACGATTGGCCCAGCTGCATCGGTAATACCGAACCATCCCCACTGGAACACCGCAACGGTCGCGCCAAACATAGCAAGGACAGATAGAACGAAGCCGAGCGTTGCTTTTAAAGGAACAAGGATTGAACGAAAAGCGATAATGAGTAGTACTAATGATAGACCGACAATTACCATAAGATACACTGGCAGAGCATTTGATAGCTTCTCATTTATATCTTCTTGTAAAGCAGCTGAACCAGTCACTCCAAAACGAACGTTATCACTACCTGTCACATTTCTTACGGTACCCGAATCTCTGAGTGTGACAATCAGTGCTTTTGTTTTTTCATCTGATGGTGCGGTTTTGGGAATGACCTGAATGATTCCTGCGCTACCATCTTCCGTCACAAGTGCTGGCTGCGTTTTCTTAACATTCTCAAGTGAAGATAGTTTACCTGCAACTTTGTTAAGTTGCACATACTTTGCGTATGTAGTGACATTCTTTTCTATTTCAATTAGTGCCGCTTGTTTTTGGGCTTCGCCTTCTGTTTGGGCCTTAACAGCTGCTTGTTGCAGCGCGAGCATTTGTTGTGGAGTAGTCGCTGCTGCCATCTTGGCTTGAAACTCAGCAGTACTTTTTTTCGTAGCATCGGCAACTTGTTGCTCATATTGTTTCATCGCTGCATCACGTACGGTGGCTTTATCGGCGTCACTGACAGTTGGTAATCCTTCAACAACGACGACTAAAGGTCCGTTAAAACCAACACCAAATCCTTGAGATAAAAGATCATACGCTTTGCGGTTAGTTGTACTAGAAGCTGCATATTGATCAGTAGGGAGGCCAAGAACAAGGTTCCTCGCAGGAAGTGCGATAACTCCAATAATTATGATAGTGAGTAGCAGTACAGGTATAGGTCTCGATGTAACGGCTTTACCCCATCTATACCAGAATGACTGATGCTTTGCGCTATCAATAATTTTTGGTCCAGCTAGTTGAGCCTTTTCGACAACTGCACGTTGTTTCTTCCGGAATACACGGCTACCTGCAAATCCTAGAAGGGCAGGAATAAGGGTGATGCTCATTATTGCCGCAACCGCAATACTACCAGCACCAGCGAGGCCCATGATGGTCATGAATGGAATATTAACAATGCTGAGTGCTGCGAGTGCAATAACAACCGTGAATGCTGCAAAGATAACTGCATTACCAGCAGTGCCTAGTGCTCGGGATGCTGCATCTTTATAACTATAACCAGCCTTTGCAAGCGTACGATACTTACTGACGATAAAGAGCGCGTAGTCAATACCGACGGCGAGACCAAGCATAACTGCGAGTACTGGGGTTGTTGAGTTGATCTGGAATACTTGGCTGAGTGCGAATAGACCTGCCATGCTCACGCCGATTGATAGAAGCGCGCTTACGATTGGCATCCCGCCTGATACGAGTGAACCAAGTGTCATGACAAGCACAACAAGTGCAACGACGACACCAGCAATTTCACCGACTCCTAAAATCTCACCTGGTGCTGCAGAAACTAAATCACCACCCATTTCAACTTGAAGTGACGATGAGGTAGTGTCTTTAACAAGCGCACCCACATCACTGAGTGTCTTCGCACTTACTGATCCACCTTGTTGATTAAGCTGCACCTGTGAGTATGCAATTGTCTTGTCGTCTGAAACAAAAGCAGCATCTGCAAATGGGCTGACAGCAAGTGAGACACCGTCAACTTTATTTACCTTAGCGACAAGATCATCGATCTCTTTTTTTGCATCCTGTATTGTTCCACTATTTGCATGGAAAACAATACGACCAGTTCCTCCACCATCTTTAGGAAACAGTGCGCTGACTCGGTCGATTGCCGCTTGGGCCTGCGTGCCCGGTATTGATATCGCAGAGCTTGGTGGCTTGATAAAATGTAATGCTGCAAATCCTAGCAGTCCGAGAACAACGAGCCATGATAAAAGAATTCTCCATGGATGTTCGAATGCAAATGCGCCTAGTTTGTGTAGTTGCTTTCCTAAATTCATTTCGTTGTTCCTTCGTTATGTTTTATTGCTTTATCGATTGTGTCAATTAATTCTTTAACCGTATGAAAGTGTTCACCAGGCTGAGGATGATAATACGTCTCTCGGCCTTTTTTATGTTCGACAATCAGGTGGGCGTTTTTTAGAATCTTTAGATGATGTGAGACTGTTGGTCGCGATAACTTTGTGCCAGCGGTCAGCTCCTTTACGGATAACTGCGCGCCCGTTGTCATCATGAGCATCAGCTTTTGCCGAACCGGGTGGCCAAGAGCATTGAAAAATGGCAGGCTTTTCGTGAACAGTTCCTGAAACTTTTTTGACTCACTCATACAACTGAGTATAGACAATAGGTTGATATTCTTCAACTTATTTTACGCTAAATGCATAACCTTTATTTTATTGATATACTGAGCCCATGAAACAAAACTACTCGTTAAAAGAAAAGTAGTGTAGAACATAATAACTAACACGAAAGGATTCCTATGGCAAAAGTAATGGCTGGTATGACCATGTCACTAGATGGTTTCATTAATGATCGAAATGGAAGTGCACAAAGCCTCAGCCCAGACTTCGACGAACTGCTTGCATCTTCTTCATTTAAGGAAATGCTCGAAAATACAGGTGCGGTTATCATGGGCAAAAATACCTATGAGATGGCAGATCCATTCCTGTGGATTAACGATGACTATGAATTTCAGGTTCCTCTTTTTATCTTGACCAATGAAGTACCAGAAAAGTTTCCTAAGGGTAATGGAAAACTGACTGTCACTTTTGTAACGGGTGGTATTGAAAGTGCCATTACACAGGCAAGAAATGCAGCTGGTGATAGACTTGTTCAAATTATAGGTGGCGCTGACACTATTCAGCAAAGTCTTAACTCAGGAATGTGCGACGAACTGCAGATAGACATCATGCCAATTCTTCTTGGAGGTGGGCTAAGACTATTTGAAAACATTGATACACAGTCTATAAAACTCGAAAGAGTTTCAGTAGATACGGTTACTTCTATGAGGACGAGTATGATGTTCAAAGTCTCAAAAACACCGCAGAGTATGTAGAGAAGCTGCATGGCCAATATTTTAAGCTCGCGTATAAAAATTTGTCATTCGAGCTATACTGACACTATGAAACCTGAGTACCAAATACTACCCTTTGAAGATGCCACTTTGTGGCGAGCATGGCTTGATAAAAACCATACTACTAGTGACGGCGTATGGATGCGTATTTATAAAAAAGCCTCAGGTATTACATCTGTCACGTATGCCGAGGCGCTTGACAATTCACTATGTTACGGATGGATAGACGGCCAGAAAAAATCGTACGATGAACTATCTTTTTTGCAAAAATTTACGCCTAGGCGAAAACGAAGTATGTGGTCAAAGCGAAACATTGAGCATATCGCACGACTCAAAGATGCTGGCCTTATGATGCCAGCAGGCTTAGCTGAAATCACCAGAGCTCAAGAAGATGGTAGATGGCAAGCTGCTTACGATGCACCAAGTAACATGACTATTCCAGATGAATTTCTTAAAGAAATTGAAAAGTATCCGCAGGCACGAGAGTTTTTTGAAACACTGAATAAAACACATAGATATGCCATAGCGTGGCGCCTTCAAACGGCTAAAACAGATGCAACCAGGGCTCGACGTCAAGCTAAGATTATTGCAATGCTCGGCGAGCAAAACTTTGTCTAAAATCTAAACAGTAGTCCGCAGTTTATGTTGTTTCATCAGTAACTTATAGTCTGCATCGTTTTTTGCTGTTTCATAACGATGGTAGAATATTCTTGCCGACTCTGCTTTGATTGGATCTTCCTTTGTTCTCGGTAATTCGTTACGTCCATGCGATCCACTTTGTCCCTTTTTATCATCTGGAACTGATCCATCATATTTCTTGCCACCTTTATGATTTGCATATCGACGTGAGCGGGTGTACCCCATCTGGAGAAACTTTCGTGCCATATCCATACCAACAAAATCATCCTGCTTTTTATATTCATAAAACTTTGCAAGTATTTTATCAGCAGAAGCCTCCGCCTTATCCGGTGTTGCAAATTTCCAGTAGGGAAGTAGTTCACTTTTATATGGTTCTACCAGCAAAACACCTTGTTCGCCGCGGCCCACGATGTACTTTTCGGGAAACTTTCTGAAGTCAATATTCCAATCTACGTCTTTGTAGTTCATATATAAATTATATCTTAGAAAACGGTTCCCAAAGTTCGACTTTGTTGCCTTCTGGGTCGAGCACCCAGCCAAATTTCCCATACTCTCCTTCATCGAACTCTCCGATGACATGACAGCCTTCTTCGCGGAGAAGGGTGAGAAGACCTGTGAGATCTGCTACTAAGTAATTTACCATAAAGGGTGACGTACTTGGCGAGAATGATTCATCATCTACAGGTGCGATACGCCATGCAGTTGCCTCGCCAGCAAGTTTACCGTCTTTCTGTTTCCAATCAAATGCAGCTCCACCCCAATCCTGCACGTCGATACCCAGATGTAATTTATACCAATCCTGTAGCGCTTTTGGATCTTTAGCTTTGAAAAAAATACCACCAATGCCTATAACTCGTTTCATATTAAAACTATAGCACTATAGTAGATTTAAAGCAGATACGACCTAAGAGAATAGATAAAAGCAGAGCATTATTATGCTTATCTCGCATAATCTTGATAAAATAGAAGTATGAGAAAAATAATTGTACTATCTTTTATTACACTTGATGGGGTCATGCAGGCACCTGGCGGACCAGATGAAGACATATCTGGAGGATTTAAATATGGGGGATGGACTGTGCCTTATTTTAATGAGGCTGATGACGCGGCAAATGAAATGATGGAAAAACAAATGAAGTCAGCCGATCTTCTTCTTGGTCGGAGAACGTTTGACATTTTTGCCGCATACTGGCCAGCTCACGCGGACGAATGGCCTGGCATTAATGACGTAACGAAGTACGTCGTCAGTAACACAGTAGACAAATCAGACTGGCAGAACTCAGTATTTCTAAATAATGTCGATGACATTAAAAAACTGCGAGACTCTGAGGGCTCCGATATCCAGGTACATGGAAGTGGTAATATGATTCAAACACTACTGAGGCATGATTTAGTCGACGAGCTATGGCTCAAAACATTTCCAATTGTACTTGGTTCAGGGAAGCGTCTCTTTGCTGAAGGAACCATGCCTGCAGCATTCACTCTCATTGAAAGTTTCGTAACACCAAATGGTGTCATTTTTGCAAATTACAAACTAGACGGTGAAGTCAAGACTGGTTCATTCGTATAAATTTTCTACGGACACAGCAAGATATTGATTTTATTCTATAAATATGTTATCATATATTCTATCTGCAAAGATAGGACAAGCGTCTCCTTTAGGCGCTCGCAAAGAGAGGCATCAGTATGACAACGCTTCGCTTCCAGGAGCTACGGAGAGGTGAGGTGACGCCGAAGTACTTGGCGGACATCAATCACCTTCTGCCGCAGCTCTCGTCCACTGCCGTTCCGTGTAACGACATGTGGATCGAGGAGATGTACGACAACAGCACCCGTCTCTTCGTTGCCATCGATGGTGACACGATCGTGGGCACGGTACTCTTGGTACCGATGGTCATTCTCGTCGGACAGAAGGACTGGATCGAGGACGTCGTCATCGACGAGAAGTATCGTCGCCAAGGAGTCGCCAGCGCACTCATGGACATGGCAGAACGTGCCAGTCGGGAGCGTGGCGCTACGAGCATCAATCTCACGTCCAATCCGGATCGTGGTGGTGCTCGTCAGATGTACGGCGAACGTGGCTACATGGTTCGTGATACCGGTGTTTTCCGCCTGGTGCACTGAGACCCACAAGGTCTAATAACCCCGCTATCTAAGGAGGCTCCTAAAAAGTGAGCCCCGTTGGTAGCGGGGTATTCACTTTTTAAAGTAAATTTATACCACTCAGATTCAAGAAAGGCTTCATTCGGAGCCTATTTTTATACTCAGGAATAAATAAGAATTGAAGAGTAATGTATATAGAGAAGGAGATAATTTTATGCACAATTATCAGATGATGAATGGACATGGCGTTGACTCAAGTTGGGGATTTGTAATGATGCTCCTTTGGGCTGTAATTATCGCTGGAATAATACTTGTTATCGTGCGGTTTGCGAGAGGGCATGAACATCGTGGTGTATCACCACGTGGCCAGGATGCGGTGGACATTGTCAAAGAACGCTACGCTAAAGGTGAAATAGATAAAGAACAGTTCGAACAGCTTAAGAAGGATCTTGCTAAGTAATTGTCACTGCGTGCAGATATAACGAGACCAGTACATATAATAGTCAGAATAGGAATAGGAGTTATCCAATGATTGAAGCAAAAGCACGCGCAGTATTTAGTCCTGAAGGTAAATATGAGAAAACTATCATTCGTCGACGAGACGTCAGACCAAAGGATGTTTTAATAGATATTAAATTTGCTGGAATTTGCCATTCGGATATTCATACAGTACGGCAGGAATGGAGTGACGATGTCGTCTATCCTATTACACCAGGCCATGAGATTGCTGGAATTGTTAGCAAAGTCGGAGACGCAGTCACGATGTACAAAGTCGGTGACCGAGTTGGTGTTGGCTGCATGGTAGATTCTTGCGGTGAATGCGAATATTGTCTTCGAGGGGAAGAGCAGTTCTGTGTTAAAGATAGTGTCGGAACGTATGATGATACGGATAGATTTGGTAACAATGAGCAAACTCAAGGTGGCTATTCATCATGCATTGTTGTCAAAGAAAACTTCGTTATTGGCATACCTGAAGGAATAGAGCTTTCAAAAGCCGCACCGCTCCTTTGTGCTGGTATAACAACCTATTCGCCACTTCATCACTGGAAGGCTGGCCCTGGTAAAAAAGTCGCTATCGTTGGACTCGGTGGGCTTGGGCATATGGCCGTAAAAATTGCGCATGCAATGGGTGCAGAAGTAACTGTTCTATCGCACTCGGAAAAGAAGCGTGACGACAGCCTCAAGTTTGGTGCCGACAATTACTACGATACTAGCAAGGAAAATACACTTGAAGATCTCGAAAGTACATTTGACTTGATCATAAACACAGTCAGTACTGCCTCAATGGATGTTAGTCCCTACTTAAAGACGCTTAAAGTAGATGGGACAATGGTCAACGTGGGAGCACCTGCAGACCCTGTTCCAGTAGACATCTTCGCGTTACTAGGTGGACGCCGCTCATGGGCAGGCTCACCAATAGGTGGTATTAAAGAAACTCAGGAAATGCTTAATTTTTGCGCAGAGCATGGTATTAGTGCGGATATAGAGCTTATCACTGCTGATGAGATTGACGATGCATATGAGCGTGTCCTAAATTCAGATGTGCGCTATCGATTCGTAATAGATTCATCCACACTTTAGATCGTATAAAGTGTCAAACAAAAAAACAGTGCTCACGAATGTGGGCACTGTTTTATATGAGCGATAGACTATAGTTCTGAAACTGACGAGATTTTAAATGTTGCAGTCTTTAGTGCTTCGAGCTTAGTGCTTTCCACGTATTTGAATGCTTCTAAGTCCTGTGACTGAGTTGAGCCAAGTTTATCGACAGATATTGTATCGTCAACGATGCGGTTTCCGGCTGCATCTACTGCTTCGACTTTAATATAGTATGATTTTGCTTCGCCGAGTTTATTTGTAACTTTTACGGGTAGTTTTGTTGTGACAATACCGTATTCTCCTTCAACTGCAGAAAAGGTTCCAAGGGTTACATCAACATCTTTACCAAGAATATCCGCAGTTGCATCACCTGACATTTTATCAAGTGA
Source organism: Candidatus Saccharimonadales bacterium (assembly GCA_039928925.1). Taxonomy (NCBI): domain Bacteria; phylum Candidatus Saccharimonadota; class Candidatus Saccharimonadia; order Saccharimonadales (SeqCode); species Saccharimonadales bacterium (SeqCode). The sequence goes on from JBDSSF010000001.1 coordinate 158,243, forward strand.
TTTATTGGCTTCTTTGGATGCACCATCTAAAACACTGCTATAAAATGATTGGCTTGCAATAACAATAATGAATGCAAGTACAGATAGAATGATCGCAGCGATTGCCATTCCCTTGCCGCGTCGTTTAGACTTTGTTGTGCCAACGAGTCCAACAATACCAAACACCAAACCTATAACTGCGAGAAATGCAGCAAAATTGTTAATGATTGGGATAGCAGATAGTAAAAGAGCAATAATCCCCAGGATTAGCCCAACTAAGGCAGCTGTCGATAATTTCTTAACTGTTACTTGTTTCGTTACTTCTTCCATGTGACTCCACTCCTTGTTTAACTATGTGATTTGATTATATGCTATTTTTGAGTTATTCAACTAATTATCAGGTGTATGTAATCTATATCTTTAATTCAATAAAAATAGCATCTATAAAACGCTTATTGATACATTTGATATAGTTATAAGATGATCAAAAATACATCTCAAAATTTCAATATCGCGACTTTCTCAATAGTCGCGAGAAGCAAAGACGGTCAAAGTTTTGGTGTTGCAGTTGCAAGTAAATTTCTCGCGGTAGGGAGTTACGTACCGGCAGCAACAGTTCACGGTGCACTTGCAACGCAGGCAAGTACCAACATGGGTCTTAGGACTGAAGGAATGAATATGCTCGAAGAGGGTGTGTCGGCTGAAGAAGTTCTTAAGATATTTTTTGAGTCGGACTCAAAAAGAAACTTACGACAAGCTGGTGTTGTTGACGCCAAGGGTTTATCCGCTACATACACGGGTGAAGATTGCCAACCATGGGCCGGTGGTCATGCAGAAGCACACCCAAGTGGATCATTTGCCATTCAAGGAAACCTTCTCGCTGGCCCAGAGGTTGTTGAGTCTATGGTTGCAGCATGGTGCAACTCAGACACCGGCCTTAGCCTTGCCTGGCGTCTTATGGCTGCACTAGAAGCAGGTCAAGCAGCGGGTGGCGATAGTCGTGGTGATCAGGCGGCAGCACTATATGTCGTAGAGAAAGACAAAGGCTTTGAAGGTACATCGGACATCGCTGTCGATCTTAGGTGTGATGATTCAAGTGAACCAATTAAAGAGTTAAAACGACTGCTCCAACTGCACGACGAGCTCTTCAAATAATAAAAATATATACGAAGAATTCGAATATTAATAGTGCGACGATGGGCAAGCTCATATACGCGTTACTAAAGAGCGCTAAAACAACACTCGATGATATGATCATCCACTAAAGCACATACGAATATTATTCGCTATAATTAGTAGTATGCCACGTAAAGCTCGTCAGTCACATTCAGCTGCAGATTTCGATCTTGATGTTCTTTCAGGAGACATGGATATGTTTCGTTGGTTCCTGCTTTGTTATCTTTTAGGGAAACCTATTCAGTCAGTCGTTGCGGTAAAAACATGGCAACTTTTTATTGAAGAAAAACTCGATACACCGTGGGCAATTGCCGAAGCCTCAGACTACAGGCTTGTCAGTGTGCTGCATGAAGGCGGATATACGAGATATCAGCATGTCGTTGCACATGGGCTGCAGGTCTGTATGGAGCGACTTATACGTGAATATGATGGATCACTGTATCTTATGCTTGAAAGTAGCATGGATGAGGATGAGTTTTCAAAGAGAATTCAAAAACTGTATGGTGTTGGTCCAAAGATAGCAGAAATATTCATGCGAGAGACCGAAGAAGTATTTGCACGCAGGGTTGAGTAGTAGATCAATCTAACTCATTACATTATGGATACATAGAGTATATTATTATATAATGTTTATCTATGTCTATCGCTCTTCTTTTTATTTTCTTTGCAGTCATATTTATCTGTGCCTTCTTTATTATCTCGGGCTTTAGGGGTGCAGTATGGGTACCCGCGTTTTCTAAGGATTTAATACTTATTCAGCAGCAACTTCGATTAGAGGCTGGTATGAATGTTTATGAATTTGGCTGCGGGGATGCAAGATTTTTACGCCAGGCAGCCCGAAGAGGAGCGATCAGTACCGGTTACGAAATTAACCCAGTTATGGCTCTCATTGCTAAATTTTTGTCATATCGTGCAAACGTCACTATAAATATCGGTGATGCTTGGGGCAAATCATTCCATTCAGCCGATGTTGTATTTGCTTTTCTCATGCCAGAATATATGGAAAGACTCGCACAGAAGATGAAAAAAGAGCTGATGCCTGGTGCGACAGTTGTCACGTATGTTTATCCACTGCCAGGTATGCAGCATTATCTTTTTGAAGGTAATGCATACTTTTATAAAATACCGTAGTGGCACGATTTTATAATTATTCCAAACATCTTTATCATAAGAGCTATTGTATTTAGTGGCCGATGTTTGGGATACTTATGTGTATGGACGAGCAGGCCGCACCTATACCTAGAATGTTCAATACCTTAACTCAGAAGGTTAGTTTCGTATATAACAAAACACACTGGTTTACAGATAAAGAAGCTTGGACGCTATATAGGATAGTCGCATTTGGTGAAGCATTTGGCTGGACGCTACTCATTAGTGCCATCACTTATAGGGCATTTCATTTACCTGGGTATGCGATTGCAGTCAGTATTGCTGGCATGACACATGGCTTATTCTTCTCTCTATATTTTCTCTTTGTATTTCTCACTGCACGGAGTATGAAATGGGGATTTTGGCGAATGTCAGGGGCACTCGTTACTGGGATTGCACCATATACATCGCTTATATTTGAAAAGATTATGGCACGTGATCGAAAAAAACGACCAATCTATGTAGAGCCACCGGAAGATATTTAGATAAAACTCGCAACGAGATCAGGGCGGAGCAGTGGCAAATGGTGTCCACCAGCAACGCTTGTAGTTGTGATGTTTCCACTCAGTGTGTTGAGCTTTCCAAGGTCCCTGATATATCCAATACGATCATCAAGTCCAGAAAGAATAACGGTGGTTGCCGTTACAGCAGCAAGGTCTGCCTCAATTTTTGCAGAATAAATAACATTACGTAAACTGCGTAGGCGGGAAGCAGCTGTACTTTGGAAAATATATGTACGACGAGATGCTGCACCATCACCAACTTTATTTGGGAGCAGTCGGAGGACAGTAATTAATTTAAAAAGTCCCATGACGATCGTATTAAGACCGGGTCGGAGGCCAATCTTATAAAAGATATTGGTACCCATAATTTCTTCTCTTGCTAGTTTTGCATCAAGGAATATAGGCATATTTGTAAGAAGTAGTTTACTTACTTTTAACGGATGAATACTTGCATAGCGTAGAGAAACGAGTGCGCCCATCGAGTGACCAACAAGTGTAAATGGTTCGTCAATACCAATACTGTCGAGTGTCGCATTGATACTCGCCATATGAGCATCATAGTCATAGCGGCTACAGCCTGGTTTTGGTGATTTACCAAATCCAAGGAGGTCAATACTAATCACTCTGTGTGACTGTGCTAGAGTATCACTCACTTGCGCCCAGTATCGTGAGCTTGCCATATAGCCATGGAGCAAAACAACAACAGAGCCGTGTCCGATATCTTGATAATTGAGTAGTTTTGGTGTCTTCATATACACATCTTAGCAATTTACGTAAAACATTTATGTAATATATCTTACAATGACGCAATATCTTTAAAAATATAATTATTATCATCTATAACACCTTAGAGATCAAATATAATTATTGCTATTATTTAACATTTATGTTATTATAAATTAACTTTGTAGAAGATTTATTTCTCCAGAGTGTATTGACAACTAGGCATAAGAAATCTCTCTATACTTCAATGACGACGGTAAACGCCAATCGTCAACACAGTTCAGGAGGCAACATGTACAGCAAGACAGAAGTACACGTTCGACCCATCACGGCAGTCGGGAATTTTCCGATTGCCAACAGGATCGTGAACCGCTACCTCATGGTGGCTGCGAATTTCATTCTCGCAATGCTGCTCGGATGGGTGATGTTCGTCGGAGTTGGGTTGTGGCTGGTGCTCTATCTGGTCAGCCTGCCGCTCCATGTAGTTTTCAGGGTGTGTGGACGTCAGGGTTTTCTCCGTATCGGAGGAAGCCTGATGTATACCTTGAACTCGCCGAAGGTGGCGTTCAGCAAGAAGTAAGAGTTGAGGACGCTGTAAAGTAACGTGACGCGTGGACATTGGTTCATAGCCACGGGACTTTATCCGTGTCTATTCAAGTGTCTACGCGTCATAGTTGCTCCACAAATGTGTATTTGTGCTGATGAGTCTAAAAAGACGAAAGCAACCCTGGAAAAAGTCATACCTACAATGGATATATATCGGGTATACTAACTATAATGACAAAAATAAACAAAAGTATTGCTGCTCTTACGATCGGTGCACTAGGTGTTGTTTTTGGAGATATCGGAACGAGCCCACTTTACGCGCTACAAGTTGTATTTGGGCAGCAGGGTCAACATCTAGCCGTTAGTCAGCTGAATGTATACGGTATTATTTCACTTGTTATTTGGTCGATTATCTTAGTCGTCTCAATTAAATTCATCGGATTCATTATGCGAGCAGATAACGAAGGTGAAGGTGGTATCATGGCCCTTGTCTCACTCGTAAAAAGCACGAATATTCGTGCAAGATATAAGTGGTTTTTCATTACAATCGGCCTTATAGGGGTTGCACTATTTTATGGTGATAGCGCTATTACACCCGCGATTTCAGTACTATCTGCAGTCGAAGGCCTCCATGTCGTTGCACCAAGTCTTGGTTCATTTATACTTCCAATCACCCTTATTGTTCTTATAGTACTTTTTTGGATTCAAAAATACGGGACAAATATTTTAGGAAAGCTATTTGGTCCTGTTATGCTACTTTGGTTTATCACAATAGCCCTTGGTGGCGGTTGGCAGATTTGGCAACATCCCGGCGTCCTACAGACACTTTCTCCTCTTACCGCGATCGACTTCTTTATTGCGCAGCCATTTTCTGCGTTCATTGCAATGACGGCAGTGGTACTTGCTATTACGGGTGCGGAAGCGCTCTATGCGGATATGGGACATTTTGGTCGTCGACCAATCGCAAAAGCATGGTTCTTAGTTGTGTTTCCCGCACTGGCACTTTGTTACATGGGGCAGGGCGCCCTCATTTTACATAGTCCTGACGTGAGTAGTAATCTACTCGTCCAGCTATTTCCAGGAGCAGTGCAAATACCTGTCGTTATTCTCGCGACTATAGCGACAATTGTCGCTTCGCAGTCTGTCATATCTGGAGCTTTCTCGCTTACCAAACAAGCCGTTCAACTCGGCTTTCTTCCAAAGATGTTGGTAAAACATACATCCGATCGCGCCATTGGCCAGGTGTACGTACCACTGATTAATTCAATACTTTTTGTGAGTGTCATTCTTCTGGTCATATTATTTGGTTCGTCAGACAAGCTAGCGAATGCCTACGGTATTGCGGTGAGTGGAACACTTGCAGCTGATACTATATTATTCCTTGTAGTTCTTCGAACGATATGGCGCAGATCGAAAACTGAACTTGCTGTACTGGCGGTCATATTCCTTTCTGTCGATCTTTTATTTATCTCGTCAAATCTTACAAAGATATTTCACGGGGGACTATTCCCAGTTATCATCGGAGTATTTGCTTTTCTGATCATGAGTACCTGGCTTAAGGGCGGAAAGATTGTTGATGCTGAGCGCATTCAGATGGAGGGACCACTCCAAGGTTTTATAGATAAAATTCATGCAATGAAGCCAGCCGTAAAAAGAGTCCCAGGGGCGGCGGTTTTCATAGGGCATCATTCGACTCTCGCTCCGCTGGCATTACACGCAACCGTTGAAGAATTTCATGAACTACCAGAAAAGGTTGTTATTGTTTCAGTTCACCTGACAACTGCAGCACATGTGCCTAAAGAGGAACGTGCAGTATTTGAAGATCTTACGTTTAGAGACGGCATTAGTCATGTGACGTTATCCTATGGCTTCCACGATAGTATCAATATTCCAAAAGCTTTAAAAGCGATACGAAGACTCAACGGAGAACTTGATTTTAATCCCGATACAGCCACCTATATTGTTTCGAGTAATAATGTTGTGTACACGAAGAGAAGGAACCTTGCGAGGTGGCGGAAATCTATATATGGCTTCATGTCAAAAAATGCCATGAGCGTTAGTGACTACTATAAACTACCAATTGAACGCACCGAAGAGATGAGGATTTCTATTAAGTTATAATTTTAAACTTTGGTATGATCTTAATATGACTAAAACAGGAATAAGAACTGGAATATTACTGCACGTATATCACTTAGGCGCAATTGGCTGGGAAAAATTTGTCTGGGGTGATCCAGCAAGTAATCAGCTTGGTACGCTTACAAAATTTGTCGATACTCTACTTGATATTCCTTATGACCAGGATGTAAAGTCTATCGTATTTAGTGGTCCATCTGAAAAAGAGGGACTTATTGAAGGCGCGTATACGAAACGCTATCTTATTGATCGTCTCGATCAACTACGTCGTTTTAGTACTTTAAACGAAAAAATTATTCTTCTAAGTGATGAACAATATAGTATTTTTCTTGAGAGAGTACATGCTCTAACGGTTGGTCCTGTTATTAAAAATACGCTAGACGAAGTTATTCATGCTGCTGAGTATTTTAATCACGACACAGCCGCTCAACACGTTATCCAAATAGCAACACCGAGTCACGCACCGCGCTGTCTACAAAATCAACTCATCGCAAGACGTGAGTTACATATACCAAAAACACAGCTATGGTACGTTGCAGCAAGTGATGTCTGTTTTGATGGTACGACAATCGAAGACGTGGTGATACTTGAACCACCACACAGGGGAGATGATCCTATGTCCGGCTTCAGCCCTAATCTTGCATCAGTTATAAAGTCGTATTTTAAATTAGAGGCAAATCACAAGAAAGATCTTATACGTACGATTCAAGATACACTAACGAGATTTAAAAAATAGTTTGGTGTTAAGAGGTAATTGTCTGACAAACTATTTTAATGTATAATCGTCTAAGCATCTACGCTAGTTGTGGCTCTTTAGCTCAGTTGGTAGAGCAGGGGCTTGAAGAGCCCTGTGTCCCCAGTTCGAGTCTGGGAGGAGCCACCAAAGAAAAAACCTAACCTTTACTGGTTGGGTTTTTTCTTTGATCACATGACATTATTTCTCATTCCGCTATAAATCATCTACAATGATAAGCAATATGTTCAAAAAGCTAATCCAGAAAAAATTAGAAAAATATGTCAAAGCATATTTTAAAAAACATCCAGAAGTAAAACTCGTAACTGTCACTGGTAGTGTCGGTAAAACAAGCACAAAGATGGCAATCGCAACAGTACTGTCGCGTCGCTATAGAGTGCGTCTCCATGAAGGAAATCATAATACTGATGTCAGCGCACCACTCGCAATCTTAGGTATCGAGTACCCAGGAAATATTCACAGTATCGGCGCTTGGCTATCTGTTTTTTCAGCTGCAAGACGTCGTATTCACGAACCAACTGATACAGATATTATTATTCAGGAACTAGGATCTGACCATCCAGGTGAAGTTGCCCATTTTGGTACCTACCTACTACCAGATATTGCAGTTGTTACTGCCGTCTCTCCTGAACATATGGAATTTTTCGGAACGATTGAGGCAGTAGCACAAGAGGAATTAACCGCAGCTAATTTTGCAAAACTCGCTATGATCAACCGTGATGATATTGACGGTAGGTTTGCGAACTTCCTTACAAATTCTAATATTGATACATACGGTACAACAGCTGCTGCTGAGTTTCGTTTTGAAGAAGAAGACTTTACACTTCAGGCTGGCTATACCGGTTCTCTTATCAGCCCTGATAGTGCAACGCCAATCCCAGTTCAAGTTCACGTAGTCGGAGAGCATAGTCTTCGTGCTGCCGTTGCAGCTGCAGCTGTTGGTATGAAACTAGGACTTGGCCCTGAGGAGATTACAGCAGGGCTTGCCGCAATTCATGCTGTACCAGGACGTATGAATCTTCTTCATGGCATCGACGACACTCTCCTCATCGATGATACGTATAATTCCAGCCCACTCGCTCTTAGCTCGGCACTTCAAACACTTTACAGTCTACAGGTTCCTCAGAGAATCGCAGTACTCGGGAGTATGAATGAATTAGGCAGTGTATCAAGTGCTGAACACCAAAAAATTGGGGCTATGTGTGACCCGAGTCTTTTATCATGGGTGATTACTGTAGGCGAAGAGGCAGAAAAATACCTTGCACCTGCTGCTCGTGCTCGTGGATGTCAGGTGAAAAGTTTCCACTCAGCCATTGACGCTGGTGGGTTTGCAAGAAGTGTTCTTGAGCCAGGTGCGGCAATTCTTCTCAAAGGTTCTGAAGGCAATATCTACCTGGAAGAAGCTGTTAAAGTTCTCTGCGTGATGAGTGCTGATCATGAACTTGTTCGTCAGACTCCGGCATGGATGAAGATAAAAGACAACTTCTTTTCAAAATTCGCGTAGTGAATCATTACTGGTTATGTTAAGCTAAAATCAATAATATAGCCGGAGAACTAATCGTGGATGATACAAACAAGCCTAATTTTAATGAAGATCCGTCGGATCAATCACTTGATGCTGAGCCGTCAACTGTCTCGTTCAATACGACACCAGTAGAGCAAAATGCACCATATCAGGCTCCTGACGTAGCGACTCCTGCGGCAGCTCCATTTCAGCCAGCGTCTACCACAGTAGTACCCGTGGCACCGGCAGAGGTAGCTCAGCCCAGCCAGCCAGTACCGACAGTACAGCCAGCCCAGGCACCTACTCAGTCTGCTTTTGGTAATTCTAGTTTCGCATCTGCACCTTCTCCATTGAACACAGTCTCAACTTTGCCACCAAAGAAGTCGAAAAAAGGCCTCATAATCGGCGGCATTATTGCAGCTGTCGCCATTGTTCTTATTGGTACTGGTGTTCTTGCATATAACTTCTGGTTCCAAAATCCTGATAAGGTGATCGTTGATAGTATCATCAATGCATCAAAAGCAAAAACAACTATGCTAAGCGGCCTTATTAAGACAACTGGTCAGGATAAAGTTAGTGTCGTATTCGATGCACAGACAAAAGATAGCTCAGGACTACTCAACGTTAAGGTGACATTCAACTCTGACGGTAAAGATATTACTGTCGAGGGCTCTGGTATCGTTGATAAAGACAACAATCTTTATATCAAAATAAAAAATGTGAAGCAGCTTGTTGACCAAGCAATTGGAGCAGAGGTTTCCGTACCATCAATTGATGCACTTATTGCAAAAGTTGATAACAAGTGGATTAAGATCACGACAGATGACATCGGTAGCTACAACGAAGATGCTAAGAAAGCTAAAAAATGTATCGATGATACATATGCCAAATTTAAAGACGACAATGCTGCAATAAGTGAAGTCACTGACATATTCCAAAAGAATAGATTCGTTGTTGTTAGTAAAGAACTTCCAAGTGAGAACGGCAGTCTTGGTTATGAAATCACATTTGACCAAGCAAAAGTAGACTCATTCGGAAAAGCTGCAGTAAACACAAAGATATACAAGCAGCTTCATGATTGTGACCCAGCATCATTCCCAAGTGACTATACTCCAAGTACAGCTACCGATAGTAAAGGGACTTCCAAAGCGCAGCTATGGATCAGTAGGTGGGGACATGAGATAACAAAATTCACCGCTGATGACGATAGCGACGGTACAAAAACTCACGTTGAATTGTCACCTGTATTTAATAAATCGGTAACGATCGACACGCCAAAAGATTTCGTTACATTTGAAGAACTCAAAAATGATATCTCCAATTTGTTTACAGAAAACTAGATAATGCTTACAGATCCGCTCTCTGTCATAAGAGAGCGGATTTTGTTATACTGTGAAAAGTATGATGCGCTATAACCCTTCAGAGATTGAACCTAAATGGCAAGCAGCCTGGGACGAACAACAGGCTTATGTTGTTGCCGATGATCCATCGAAACAGAAAACATATGTTTCTGGTATGTTTCCATATCCAAGTGGTGCTGGAATGCACACGGGTCACGCATTTAGTTACTCAATCGTTGATGCAATTGCTCGTTTTCATAGGGCGCATGGTAAGAATGTCTTGAACCCAATGGGGTGGGATACATTTGGACTCCCTGCAGAAAACTATGCTATTAAAACAGGTACTGCGCCAGCTGAAATAACGAAAATTAATACAGACAACTTCAAAAAACAATTCCGCCGCATGGGTGTTAGTATTGACTGGACGAGAGAAATTAATACGAGTGATCCAGAATACTATCGCTGGACACAGTGGATATTTACAAAGTTTTTTGAACGTGGACTTGCGTATCAAAAAGAAAGCCTGCAGTGGTGGTGCCCAGTTGATAAGACAGTTCTTGCAAATGAACAAGTAGAAGGCGGCAAATGTTGGCGCTGTGGTACGGAAGTCGTAAAAAAATCCATGAACCAGTGGTTTTTTAAGATAACTGACTATGCGGATGCGCTCCTTGAAGAAATCCCTGACCTCGATTGGCCACAGAAAATTAAAACAGCTCAGACGAATTGGATTGGTAAATCTGAGGGTGCCGAAATCAAGTTTCGTTTAGATGTTAAAGACACGTTAAAATTCACACCAGAACTAACAAAGTTGATTCAGGATGGGAAGAAGTGGTCTACTATTCGACTTGAACCAAAAAATCTCAATGCTGGTGATCTTGTGGGGCTTTCAACAAGGCACAGTGAAACCGAAGTATCGCCGTTTTCTGTCGCAAAAATTAACTCGATTCAAACGATGAAGCTTGGTGATATTGCGCTAGATCTTGATGGTCACGAGCCATTTGCTACGAAAGAACAACAACTAAATAGTTATAAGAAATATTACGGTGAATCAGTTGATTTTGAAACCGTATTTACCATTTACGATTTTAAAACCATCAACGATACAATCACCGTATTTTCTACACGACCAGATACTCTTTTTGGGGCAACTTTTATTGTTCTTGCACCTGAACACCCACTTGCACGAGAACTTGCAACTGACGAATATAAAGAATCTGTCGACGCGTATGTTACAGGAGCAGTAAAAAAATCTGAAATTGATCGAATGAACGATACTCGTGAGAAAACGGGAGTGAGCACAGGTAGCTATGTCACAAATCCAATTAACGGAGAAAAGATTCCTATTTGGATCGCAGACTATGTCCTTGGAGGCTATGGCACTGGAGCTGTTATGGCCGTTCCGGCACATGACGAACGAGATTTTGCTTTTGCAGAAAAGTTCAACTTACCAATCATTGAAGTGATTCAAAAACCAGATAATACCGAAGAGACAACCTACCATGGTGAAGGTCCACTTATAAACAGTGGTATATTTGACGGTATGTCGACAAGCGATGCACGCGAGGAAGTTGTCGCCTGGCTTGAACAGCAGGGGGTTGGTTCGAGTAAAACAACGTATAAAATGCGTGACTGGCTCATTAGTCGTCAACGCTATTGGGGAGCGCCTATTCCAATTATTCACTGTGAAGAACACGGTGCTGTTGCGGTGCCCGAGAATCAGCTGCCTGTGCTACTCCCAGATGTGAAAGATTTCGCGCCGAAAGGTGATGGTAAATCGGTACTTGCGAGTGTTCCTGAATGGGTAAATACGACATGCCCAACATGTGGTAAACCTGCAAGGCGCGAAACAGATACGATGGATGGCTATGCATGTAGTAGTTGGTATTTGCTTCGCTATAGTGACCCACATAACGCTGAGGCGGCTTGGGATCCTGCAAAAGCCAACTATTGGTCTCCTATAGATTACTATGTTGGTGGCGACCATGCAGTAGCTCACCTTCTATATGTCCGTTTCTGGACACACGTCTTCAAAGATATGGGACTTGTCGATTTTAAAGAGCCCGTTAAGAAGTTAATTTACCATGGCTACATCAATGCTGAAGATGGCACTAAGATGAGTAAATCAAAAGGTAATGTCATTGACCCTCTTGATGTTATCGATCAAGGATATGGAGCTGATGCGCTTAGAACCTATCTTCTATTTATGGGCCCAATCGAGCTAGATGCTCCATGGGACTCACGTGGCATTGCAGGAATCTACAGATTTCTTAACCGTGTCTGGACATTATCACAAGAATTTGAGCAATCAGATAAAACATTCACTGGTAATGACAATGCAGTTATTCGTATCCAGCACAAGACGATAAAAAAAGTAACAGATGACTATCATCGCCTTAGTTTCAATACCGCAATCTCAGCGCTCATGGAATATGTAAATGAGCTCTATAAACTAAAGACAGATGGTTTTAGTGAGACCGTGTGGCGCGAGGCACTTTCGACACTTGCGCGTCTCATTGCTCCGTTTGCACCGCACATGGCAGAAGAGCTATGGCAGCAATTTGGTCATGATGGACTCATTCACCAGTCCGGCTGGCCATTATGGGATGATTCGTTAATTACGAGCGAAACGATCGTCGTCATTGTTCAAGTCAATGGAAAGTTACGTGCGAAATTAACATTTGCAAAAGATGCTGACGAAGAAACCGTTAAAAATACCGCACTGACGGATCCAAACGTTCAGAAGTTTACAGACAACAAAAAACCAGCCAAGGTAATTTATATACCGGGCCGGCTAGTAAATATAGTCGTATAAGTTGTCTTTCGACAAGTGAGAGCGTGCGGACGAAGGGTGACAATTGCGCCACCCTTCGTCCTAGTTCAGACTCGGTCGCGGTGACCGTAGGTACCGAAGTACCCGGTCGTGCCTTCGCGTCGAAGCGTCGACAGCTTGCGCTGACGGCTTCTTGCGACACCTATGCAGATCGAGATGATGACCGACCCTACGAAGATTGCAGCCAGGATGGCGACAGTCATCGAGTTGTAGGGGCGGATCTCACCGCGTCCAGCCCAGTAGGAAGTTGCCTCCCTGTGGGCGATGATGCCCGTACCGATCATCGTCACGATGATGGCGAACGTCACACGGATCTTGAGACTGTTCGATCGGATGCTCATTGCGGTAATCCTTTCGGTTGCTCTCACTTGTCGAGGTTCATCTGAACTCGACGTGCAAGAGTGTTGCTGCGGAGTACTTCAGATGTATTCATTATAACACTTATGGTAAAATATGTCAATATCCTATTGAGTATATCCGTTAAAACCGTTATAATAGCTACCAGATTTTAATAACAGTAACCCTAGAAGGAGATTCACTTTATGGGACAACCAAAAAAGCAATCTAGCCCCCGTAAAACTGGTACTCGTCGTAGTCACTTAGTGCTAAAGTTAGCTCGACGTGTCAACGGAAGTTCACCAGTAAAAGTTCGCACAACAAAGCGCGAAACTGGCAAAGTCGTTAAAGCTGCCTAGTAGCTTCTATAAACATTCCTTAAAAACAAACTAATATCAGAAAGAACCAACTATGGCCTCTAATCGTCACTTAGGACGAATCGTCGCTCTCCAAACACTGTATGAATACGAATTCCGTGTTCAGTCAGAGGATAGCTCGGTCGACGTTGATGAAATTCTACGCCGAGGTATCGAGCGCTATGAGTCAACCCTTGATGACAAATCATTTGTCGAGGAACTAGTTCGTGGTGTCATCGATAACCAGCCAGAATTAGATGCCAAGATTCAACCAATTGCGCCTGATTGGCCAATTGATCAAATTGCTCGCGTTGATCGCTCGATTCTTCGTATTGGCCTTTATGAGTTGCTTCATCGTGCAGACGTTGTCCCACCTAAAGTGGCTATTAACGAAGCTGTCGAACTCGCTAAAGCTTTTGGTTCTGATAATTCAAGTAAGTTCATCAACGGTGTTCTGGGCACCGCGTATCGAACCCTTGTAGAGGTAACACCAGATGCAAGCTCCGAAGTTTGATCAGTTCAAGAAGTACTTTAATCGGAAAAAACCGTCTATTCAAGAGGTCGTACGCGAACCTACCGCTGGTGGTATCGTATTTCGTCGAGATAAAGATGGTGGTGTCGAGATCCTTTTAATTCAAGATGCAAAAGACCGCTGGACTATTCCAAAGGGCCACATTGAAGAAGGTGAGAATGCGCAGCAAACTGCAAAGCGTGAAATTGGCGAAGAAGCTGGGCTGACTGAAACCGATATTCTTGGATGGCTTGGTAAAATCCATTTCCGTTATCGTCGTATCGATAAACTCGTTCTTATGACGACTCAAATCTACCTAGTTCGCGCTAAGGGTGATACGAATGCTATCCAAAAAGAAGAATGGATGAACGGCATTAAATGGTTCAAATTTCACGACGCACTCGACGTAATTGAATACGAAGACATTGGTAAACTCATGCTTCTTGCCATGAAGCGCATTAGACAGGAGAATTTATGACCGGTATGCTTATTACACCATATCAAGATTTTGCCCGTGATGTTCTTGGGTTCGAGTTTAAGAATATAGACTACCTTATTACTGCTCTGACGCACCGTAGTTATGTTAACGAGCATAAGAAGAGTGTTTCTGAACATAACGAACGACTTGAGTTCCTAGGTGACGCAGTACTCGAACTCGTTGTAACAGATTTCCTATTCCGTACGTATGATGAACAAGAAGGTATTTTAACAAGTTGGCGTTCATCACTTGTTAGAACCGAAAGTATCGGCGAGGCAGGTGAAAAGCTTGGCTACGAGTCACTACTGCGAATGAGTCGTGGTGAAAAGAACGGTAGTACACGTGCACGCCAGCAAATTCTTGCAAACGCCTTTGAGGCAGTTATTGGTGCAATTTATCTCGAACGCGGCTATGAGGATTCAGCTACCTTCATCCATACACACATAACATCAAAACTCGAGACCATTCTAGAGTCAGGAAGTTGGCGTGATCCAAAATCACATCTTCAAGAAGTCTCTCAGCGGCTTGATAACCACACTCCAGTCTATAAAGTGATTGAAGAAATCGGTCCGGATCATGACAAGATATTTACACTAGGCGCATTTGTTGGCGATAAGTTGATGGGTAAAGGAACTGGCCCAAGTAAACAGGCGGCACAGCAAGAAGCGGCTCGCGCCTCTTTAATAACCTATGAAAAGCGCCAAAAACAGATTGACGATACACCAAAAACAGTGTAGACTTGTACAAGAACTTATATAAAGTCTAATTACTAACGAAGGAAATTCATTTTTATGCTCGCAATTCGATTGCAACGTGTTGGCCGTAAAGGCTACCCTATCTACCGCCTTGCGGTTCAGGAGGCTCAGCGTCATCCATCTAGTGGTCGTGTTGTCGCTTATGTCGGCACATACAACCCGCACACTAAAGAATCAAACGTACAGGTAGAGCTTGCTCAGAAATACCTCGACAATGGCGCACAGCCAACTCCACGAATCGTAAAGCTACTTGATGCAGCTGGCGTTAAGCTACCTAACTGGGTGAAAAAAGCTGATTCTAAATCAAAACCTATCAAGAACGCTGAAAAACTTCGTAAAAATCAGCCAAAAGAAGAAGTATTCGCTGAAGAAGCTCCTGCTGCTGAAGAAGCAACAGAGTAAACTATTTCACGCTAATAATCTTAAATGCCCGCTTCTGCAAGCGGGCATTTTTCGTGCTACAATAGCACTACGATAGTATGTTAGTGAGACCACAGTGGCAATGGAGGGCACCGAAATGTCAACAATAGACCAACAATTCATAGAATATATCGTAAAATCTCTCGTCGGACATCCTGATGATGTCATCGTCGAGCGTGTTATTGATGAGAAAGGCGTATTACTGTCTTTGACCGTTAATCCTGAAGATCTTGGCCGAGTTATTGGTAAAAGAGGCGTTACGGCTCAGAGTTTACGGACACTACTTCGCGCACTTGGAACCAAAAATGACGCGCGCTACAATCTTAAAATTGTTAACAATGATGAGGAACGTGAAAACTATTCTCACTCGTCGGATAACACCGAAAGCGAACCTGTGAAAAACTCACCAGAGGAAGTTGTGGAAAACGAGTCTAGCCTTGCAAAAAATACTCGAAAAGAGCTTGCAGAACTAGATGACTTAGATATATAATCATAAACAGTTCGAAGAACACTTGAACTGCGAGAAATGAGCTCATGCGAGCAACATGCATAATTGTTGAGAGCTTTATATGTGTCACGAATACCCGCCAGTAATGGCGGGCTTTGTGATTTCTGAAATATTTGTGAATTGTCGCAACCAAATTTCTTAAATAAATTAAGCACTTTGGTTGCGAACAGAGGAGAAATGACTCTGGTCGCAACCGGCTGGATGACCCACTTGGCGCTTTTCAGCGGATGAGTTGGTCGTTGAGGCCGGGGTGACGCTCGCCACTGGTGGCCAGCATGATGATGCCGAACAGTGCCAGGACGCCAAAAACAGCCAGAGTTACTGCGAGTTCGAAACTCATGTTCATTCTCCTCTGTGAGGACAGTTACGAGTCCGGAGTGGCCTCGTATACTGTACACGCATGCTTAAATCATAAGGTAAGCAAAACGTAAATGTATATTAACATAATAACAATAAAAAGTCAATACTTATCATATTACAATAGCCACAATTATCGATACTAATCAATAATTCTGGCTATTGCCCGAGATTCCACCCCGAACTCTAGCTTATAGCGAATTCGGGATGACGCCCTCGGGCGGCGGGTTCTACTGGCAACCGCAGTCCGTTTGGTTGCAAGCTGCTTCGAGATCGGCGGCGAGAATGATCCTGGACGCATCCAGGACGACATAGTCATCTTCTTCGACATGCGTACCGTCTTCCGACAACTTCAGGATGAAGGTGTCGAGTCGACGACCTCCCTGGCCGTAGACGATCACGACATCTTCGGAATCATGGCCCCAGGTCGTGAATGTGAACGGGCCTTCGAAGTAGGAAGTGCCATGTGAACATGTCACGACCTCGACGTAGAACTCCACATTCTCTTCGAGGAGTTCAGCACCGGAGATGCTGCAAGGGACAGTAGTACTGGGAGACATGAATAGTCCTCTCATATACTCAAGTAGGGCTTTTCGCCCAAGTTGACTTGAGTGAAAAGTTATACATACTTTATCATATATAGACAAACTGGTCAATAGACTGTACAATATAACAGATGAGAAAATTCCAAGTTATCACACTATTTCCTGAAATGTTTGACGGTGTGCTCAACAATTCAATGATGTGGAAAGCCCAAGATAAAAATGTGGCTGATTTTTCTATGGTTAATCTTCGTGAGTTCGGCCTCGGGCCACGCCGCACAGTTGACGATACGCCTTACGGTGGAGGTGATGGAATGTTGTTAAAACCCGAACCTCTCTTTGCTGCAGTTGAACTTGCTAAAGAAACTGATCCAACAGCTAAAGTACTTCTTATGACACCTCGAGGGCTTCGCTGGAAGCAGTCAGTGGCTAAAACATATGCTGAGCAAGATCATGGCTACATCTTTATCTGTGGCAGGTATGAGGGCTATGACGAACGAATTATGAGTATTGTCGATCAATCTATTAGTGTTGGGGATTATGTCCTTACTGGCGGAGAGTTGCCCGCAATGACTATTATCGATAGTATTGTACGTTTAATTCCGGGTGTCCTTGGCGGTGAAAATAGCGCAGCCATAGAGAGTTTTAGTGATGGTGAGACTTTAGAATTTCCACAATATACCCGCCCTGAAGACTTCAGGGGCATGAAAGTACCAGGAGTGCTCATCAGTGGTAATCATGCTTTGATCGCAAAATGGCGAAATGAAAATTCATTCAAAGCAGATTAGAAATTTAAGACAATTACTACACAAAATAAATACACCTCAATGACGAGGTGTATTTAAGTTGTGGTGGTTTATCGTAGAGCGATTTGTGTCACAATTTATTTTTTGGAGTTATGTTTATTTTTGTAACTTTCGCTAGTCATTACTGTACATGGTAGCGTCCTAAAGCACAAGTACATTAATAAAAATAACAACAATCTAGCGCACCGGATTATCAGAGAGTATACTACAGACATGAGCATATTCGTAAATGTAAGCAGTGGAGTCGCGCCAAAGACTGATAGCGTCCGTAAGATTTCTTTATTATTTGCAGGCATATTAGTTGTCATGGCCGTGGCACAACTTTTTACTTATGAAGATTTTCCAAGCTTAATTAAAAGCTTTTTACTACCAACTGGTGATAGATTTGCCTATCTTCTAGCGGCACTCATTGTCTCATTTGAAGTCTTTGCTGTGCCGTTTCTTCTAGGTATGTCCGTTAGCCCTCTTATGCGCTGGTTGAGTATGATTTGTAGCTGGGCTGCTGCGGGTATATGGATATTTATTAGCCTGTGGCTTAACTTTACAAATGGCATCGTCACGTCAGCCGGACTATTAGGTGCGACAGTTAAGCTACCGAGTGGTTGGTGGACAGTCTTTTTTAGTCTTGCACTAGGTGTTTTAGCAATATGGGCTAGCTGGGGCATGTGGCCTGGACATCCCAAGAAGAAATAGTTGCCTCACTCATTTCCTCAACGTATGATAAAGATAACCTAAGGAGGTGATTCACATGGAACAAATAAACAAACTACAGCTCACTGTTGCAGAGTGGCTTAAAGATGTACCGCATTTGCCAGTAGAGGTACGTAAATGGATTGCTCAAAATATTTGGTGGATTACAATTGTTGGTGTTGTTTTCGGAGCTTTTGGTATTATAGGTGCACTTCTCGCTGTTGCGGTTGTTGGTAGTGTCTCTACCGCACTAGGCGGTGTCGTCGTCGGCGCAGCATTAACTGGAACGCTGCTTATCGCTACATTTGTATCCCTCGCTCTTCTTATTATTACTGTCATTTTAGAATCAATGGCTATTAAACCACTCAAGGTACTAAATAAAAAGGGATGGGATCTATTATTTCTCGTCACAATTGTCAGTCTTCTATTCGGGCTTGTATCGGCACTCATTAGAATCGATGTAGTTGGTGTTATTACAAGCGTACTCAGCGCAGGAGTAAGTAGCTATTTCCTGTTTGAAATCATAGGCTACTTTAAGACAGTTGATCATAAAAAGGGTGCTCGAAAACCTATCGTAACCATTACAAAGTAACGTATGCAGAGATAATAAAAATGACCGGTGTAACCGGTCATTTTTATTACACTGTCGTTTTATTACGAAATAGTCTCGTTGCAACTGGTATAGCAACAATGAGTATTCCGAGGCACCATGCAACTGCGATCCAGCCATGGTTACCGATCGGTGTTCCAAGCATAAGTGCGCGCACAGCTTCTATGATTTGAGTAATAGGCTGGTTAGTCGCAAAGAACTCAAGATACTTAGGCATTCCTGCAGTCGGCACAAATGCACTACTTGCAAATGTGAGAGGAAATATAATAATGAAGGTTAACCACTGTACTGCCTCAACACTTTTTGCGACAACTCCCATGATAGCCATAAGCCAAGAGAAAGCGAGAGTAAAGAGCATGATAATCCCAGCGATAAGTAGCCAATCGGTCACGCTTGCATTGGAACGAAATCCTATAATTAACCCAACAATAACCATAACAATTGTCGACAGTCCGTTACGTAGGAGGTCGGAGATAATATGACCATTTAGTACAGCTGCTGTCGACATTGGTAGTGAACGAAACCTATCAACGATACCTTTTTGAAGATCATTACAAATAGCAATGGCGGTTGTCGTTGATCCAAATGCAACTGTTTGTATAATAATACCTGCCATTAAAAAGTCGAGATAGCCAACTCCCTTTGGTAATGAATTTGATATGGCACCACCAAAGACTGCTGCAAATAATACCAAAAACATAATTGGCTGAAAAAATGTTCCAAGAAGCTGGTCCATGTTACGCAAAATATGCGTACTACTCCGCTTGATCATAATGAACGAGTCATTAATCGCCATGATTGCTTTAGGCTTTGTTTCAAATTCAAGTTTTACTGGCATTATTTTGTCTCCTTGACTGCTTTTTTGGCACTATTCTGTTTGCCCGTAAGGGATAAGAACACGTCGTCGAGCGTTGGTTTATGGATTTGAAGATTCGTAACTTCTATTCCTGAATCTGAAAGTGTGTTAAGCGTCTTTCGAACATCTTTATCCGTATCTTGGATGACAACGGTGACCGAAAATTCCGCGAGGTTAGTTTCAACGACATTTTTACCGAGCAATTTGGCTGCTCTTGAAAATGTATCCTCGTTTTTAAATGTTACTTCAAGTCGGTCTTTACCAATCTTTGCTTTTAGCTCAGCACTTGTCCCTTGGGCAATAACCTTACCTCCATCGATCACGACAATTTGATCTGCTAACTGATCTGCTTCTTCGAGATATTGGGTCGTAAGGAGTATGGTCGTACCATTTTCGAGAAGTTTCTTTATTATATTCCACATCGCAAGTCGAGAACGTGGATCAAGGCCTGTCGTAGGTTCGTCTAAGAAAATGACTGGTGGTGCCGCGATAAGGCTTACAGCCAAGTCGAGGCGGCGTCTCATACCGCCCGAGTAGGTCTTTGCTGGTCGTTCAGCAGCCTTAACGAGATCGAACTCTTCAAGTAGTTCCTGTGCTCTCGCTTTTGCGCTAGCTGGTGTCAGTCGGTATAAACGACCGACCATGATAAGATTTTCGCGGCCAGTAAGTAGCTCATCGACTGCAGCAGA
The DNA here is from genome assembly GCA_039928925.1 of Candidatus Saccharimonadales bacterium. Taxonomy (NCBI): domain Bacteria; phylum Candidatus Saccharimonadota; class Candidatus Saccharimonadia; order Saccharimonadales (SeqCode); species Saccharimonadales bacterium (SeqCode). Next base: position 178,797 of record JBDSSF010000001.1, read on the forward strand.
TTGTCCTGTAAGGCCAATGACACCGCGGACTTTGTCTGCATGATCTTTGACGTCGTAGCCTTCGACAATCGCACTTCCACTATCAAATTTAAGTAACGTACTAAGAATACGAACAGTTGTTGTTTTGCCTGCGCCGTTTGGTCCAAGCAGTGCCAGCATTGTCCCGCGACGTACGCGTAGATCAATACCTTTTAAAACTTCATTTTTGCCATATGATTTTGTAAGGCCTTTTGTTTCAATAACGTAGTCATTTGTTGGCATAAGATTCCTTAAGATACATATAGTTAATTATTGTCTCAATTGTACCAAGCCGAGTGAAAGGGCGCTAGTAGGGGAGAATGGATGATGAACAGACAATATACAGATTTACATAAACATGATATACTATAATTAACAAGTGGTTATCACGAAGTCTTTGTCGAATTAATTTATTGAATTATGAGTCGAACGCATTGTTGTTCATGCCGTGTCACGGTGTACTTGTAAGGTAAACTAATACGAAAAGTGGTGGAATATGCAAAAAATACAAAAGACGATCGAAATCGTCAGATCATCAACGGGCCGTCTGAGCTCTATGGGTCAGGATTCAGCCGAAGCAATTCAGGCTGTCCTTGCTGATAAGTATTCACAAGTTACGATTACTATCGTGAACAACATCGCAGATCTTGAAGGTATCGCGGCCCGTCGGCCCGATCTTGTTTTCCTAGGCCTTAAATATATTTTTGATGCAAAGTACAGTGGTCGGGAAGATAGCACAAAGATTTGGGTATCAGAGTATTTGGATAACAAAGGAATTGCCTATACAGGATCAAATCAATTTTCACATGCTCTTGAGGCGAACAAGCAACTTGCAAAACAACAGGTTCATAACGCTGGTTTTAAGACGTCTCCTTTTCATGTCATACAGCTTGGTGACACGTTTGATGTCGATACTGATTTGAAATTTCCACTATTCGTCAAACCAACAAACCGCGGTGGTGGACAGGGTATTGATCGTAATTCGGTCGTTCATAACAATGAAGAACTTCACTCTAAAGTTAATTCAATTGCAAACTTACTTTTTGCCGATTCACTTATCGAAGAATTCCTTCCAGGACGTGAATTTAGCGTTGCTATACTTCGTGACGAGACTAAAGCACTGACGGCAATGCCTATTGAGCTCATTGCAAAACCTGATTCCCGTGGAATTCGTATGCTAAGTAACTTTGTAAAATCCTCAAACGAAGAACAGGTAATAGCCGTCTTAGATGCGCCGTTAAGAGCAAGGATCAACGACCTTGCAATCGGTGTCTTTAATGCACTCGGCGCACGTGATTATGGCAGGATTGATATTCGACTCGACGAAGATGGAGTCCCTCACTTTCTAGAGGCAAATCTTATTCCTAGCCTCATAAGCGGCTATGGATCATTCCCTAAAGCGTGTATATTAAATGGTGGTATCGAATATAAACCAATGATTCTTTCTATTGCCCACGCGGGTATGCTAAGGAGCTAACATGGATCAATCGCTTTCAACATTTGGCTGGAATGAGTATTTTACAGACGAATGGGAGAAGCTTGCAGTGAAGGATGCTGTACCAGCACGCGTGATTGCGGATTTTGGTACGTCTTTAAAGCTAGCGACGCCAACGATTATAACTGCAGAACTATCTGGTAGGATGGCTCACTATTCAAACCGAGAGCACGTTCCAAAGGTTGGGGACTGGGTAGCCGTAACTATTGCAGACAGCGGGCACGCTGTTATTATTGATGTCGTTCCCAGACACAGTGAAATTGCTCGTAAAATAGCTGGTAACCAAACAGTGAAACAGGTTATTGCAGCAAATATTGACATCGCATTTGTCCTCATTTCTATGAATGGTGACTTTAGTGTCGAGCGTCTTAAACGGTTCTTATATCAATTGTCGATTAATAATATTCAACCAATCATTGTTCTCACGAAAGCAGATAAAACAAATGATAGCGCTGCATACATATCACAGTTAAAAACTTTTGAGCTTCCAATTATTACAAGTAGTAGTCTCACTGGAGAAGGTATGAAAGAAATACGTGGCTATATTACACCTGCTAAAACGGCAATTCTCCTCGGATCATCTGGTGTTGGTAAATCAACACTTACAAATAATCTGCTCGGGCGTGACGCTCAACAAACTCAGGAGGTACGAAGCTCAGACTCAACGGGAAAGCACACGACTATTCACCGTGAAATATTTATATTACCAAATGGTGGGCTTTTGATCGATACTCCTGGTATTCGGGAACTACAGCTATGGGGAACCGAAGAAGACTTGGACGAAAACTTTGACGATGTTGCGAGTCTTATCTCTGAATGTCTATATACAACTTGTCAGCATGGGAGTGAAAAAGGATGCGCGGTTCAGGCGGCAATACATGATGGCGAGCTGACTAGCGCCCATTTTGCAAGCTACAATAAAATGAAACGTGAGCTTGCTACACTGAAGACAAAGAGCAATGAACGTTCGAAATGGCTTAACAAAAAATCTAAAAAGAAAGTTGAACGCCAAGTGCGCGATCTCATCAATGATGAGAAACAAGACATTAATTAAATAAAAAAAGACACGAATCTACAACTAGTTTCGGAGGTTAAACCCTACTAACGTGGTATGATGGAGACAAGTATTAAAGATTGGATTATATAATATGGCTAAACACAAGAATTGGCACGGCGCATCTCGTAAGCGTATTTTGAAGAAAAAACTCAAAGCACAGCAAAACAAATAGTCCAAGTGGACATGCTAAAAAATAAATAAAGTCACGGTAGTGGCTTTATTTATTTTTCTTGAAGAAGTGAAAGTATATTACCTGAAGGGTCTTTGAACCATGCAATATCAGGCCCTTGGTTAACGCTGAGGCCTCGGAGTACACCCTTATCATCCTGAGCGGAGGGCATGTTATCATAGCGTTCAAATTTGATGCCACGTGATACAAGATCATCAACAGCTTCGTCTATATTGCTAACGACTAAATTGAGTATCGTAAAAGTTGCTGGTTGATGATCATATTTTTCATAAAGGAATAACCGACCACCACCTGGAAGTAAAATATGTAAGCCCATCTCTTCATTTTCAAGTTTGAGTCCTAGAGTACCCACATAAAATTCTTTTGCTTTGATGCTATCTGTCACTGAAATTCCGCTAAAGGATGTAATTGCTTTAACCATAGTACTCCTTCTTGTGTTGTCCTTACTATTATACGCTCTTAAAAAAGTGCTATGTTGATATATGAAAAGCTCCACGTCATCGACGCGTAGCCTTTCATGGTGGCTTTTCGCGGATAGCGTGGAGTTGTGTTTCAGTCGGGCGACTCCGTCGGAGGGATGAAGACGAATATCACATTGCCTTCGAACATCTGCTCCTGGTTGTAGCCCGTATGAGGACCGAAAATCTGAAGCAAATCCCAGAGCTGAAATTTCCTCGTGTTGAGCGTCTCATTATCGAGGGAGTAGCTGAGGAGCCTCGCAATCGAGTACTCAAATGAGGTTGGAACTTGATATTCTTGATGTTTTTCCACCAGAGTATCGTAGTACTCCAGAAGCACACGCTCTCCAGCTTCTGTGAGTTGAACCCTCACAGTTGTGTTGAGATTGATGCTTGTGTCCATCTCTTACCCCTGTCCTTGAACTGTACGATTTGTACAAAGTATATTATAGCATAAAATACAAATAAGATAGGTACTTCGAATATTGAAAACGCCACCCGTTCCCAATCCGCTGGTCTGCGGAAGGTACTTGGGTGGCGCAGACTACTTGTCGTAGGGAATGACACGGAACTGAGAGGTGCTCCACTGAGGGTGAAGCTCCTTTGGGTCAAGGCCCTGTACATCGTGGACGACCAGGCCCACCCAGCTCAACACTCCCGCAATTGCGAGAATCAGATGCCATGGCCATAAGCCTTGGCTGATGGCGCAGGCAACAACGGGTACCCCAATGCAGGCCAGCCCGCCAAAGATGACAGGATAGGCCACAAAATCGTGGGCCAGCTTGGTCGGAGCATTGATCGACAGGGCAGCATTAGCGGCACGCGTCTCTCCAACTGCCATGAGATGGAACGCGAGGCCAGCGCAGATACCGAGTGCGGCTGACACGATAGTCCAGATCGGACTGTACCAGCGACTGGCGATCGGCATCGACCTCCAGCCCAGAGCAAGCGCTCCAGCCACGATCGGTAGCGAAATCGTATCTCCGAAGAGAAACGACCATGCCTGTGTCTTCGGGCTGATGAGCTTCGCGTCGAACTCTCGTTCCAATGAGAGCCTCACGGCTGCCAGAAGAACGGGAGATGCTAACCAGATGATCAGCACGGATGGTGCGATGTCTCCCCGTCTTGCACTGTGTACCAGGGCAAGAAACATGAATACTCCGTACATCATGAGAATGACGAGGAAGTAGGTCTGCCGTGCGTACATGCATTCACCTCTATTTCAAATAGCGTCCTACACGGAGTGTAAGATCTAATTGATTATTATACATCTTTATTATACTTATGTCAATTGATATTCGATAAATAACGTGATATAAGTATTGCATGACAAGCCCAGGCTTCATGGATGGATTACCTCCATCAGACCGCCAGCCATACTCACCAGTTGGTGACATGGAGTCATTACTTGCGTCACAGACCGATGTATCACCAGAGCACAGGTTGTTACTCGAGCAGATACACCAAGCGGAGGCCATCATCCTTGCTAGTCTTCATGCCACGGGTTTTGATATAAGCCGTATTGAAGCTCTATTACTGAGATTAAAGCCAGGTGCTGTAATTGGAGAGCTATTTATTCTATTAGACCTTGAAGCAGAGAACTGCGTAGGACAATCCCATGGAGATAAGAACGTAGATGATAGGTACGCTGCTCTCGAAGCTATGTACAGCGAGCTCAGCTTAATCCAGAAAATTGCCTTAGCAACTTGTCATAATACACGTCCACCTGACATAGAAGATACAACAAAGATGGATATACAATGCCAAATCTATCTCGACCAAACAGTTGGAAGCGAAAAACAGCAGCAGATGATTGTAGTTACGGAACAACTTCTACCTGGACCGTCACTTAGTTTTGATGATCCAAGTTCATTTACTTTTATAGATAAAAAGCGTGAACAAACACAAATGATTCTAGATAGGATACAGGTGAAGACTGTCCTTAGTATAGAAGTAAGAGTAGCGCTTCAGAAAATTATAGAGATGAGGCAGATATGTTTTCATGATGATCTTGAAATGCTCATTGAGTGCATAACATATTGTACCGTTATGGATCTGTTGGATACTAACGAACCTAATAATATCGCACAGCAGTACGATTGTGCAGTTAAGACCGCTAGACGTATCGGTTGGACTGATGGTGAAGTTGATCAAATTCTTCAAGAAATTTTTGATTATTTTGATGAACATTAGTATTTTTATATATCTTTATCTAAAAAAAATGAATGTGATGTTTAGGGGGCTAGTAACATGATAATTCTTGAAAATCTGTCTGCTTAGAGACTAACAGAAATTCAACATATACTTCACTAGGGAGTAGTGGATACGTGGGTCTCAGGTTTAGAACAATCTTCGAAATTTATAATTGACAAGTTGTGATTCAGTGGATTATGATAAGACTAGTTAAGTTAGTGAAGTAATGTAAAAAATAAATTTGCAATACTTACAAATTGCTTAACATAGTTCTAAACAATAATATATTTGAAGGAGGATTCTATAATGGAATCTAAAAATAAAATGGGTCTTACTGCTGCAATCGTAGTCGGTGGACTAGTAGTTGGAGGACTTGGTGGGTATGCAATTGGTAATATGCACTCAGATTCAAGCTCTTCAAATTCATCAATGTCAAAAACAGCAACATCTAGCACAAAAGCTGCTGATCTCCGTGCAGATCTAGTAACTCTTGGTGTTTCACACATGATCTACACAGACAAAGCTGTGGATCAGGCACTTAGTGCAAGCAAGGGCGCAGATGCATCCGGAAAAGCTCTTTACGATAACGGTACAACAATTGGTGCTGCTGTTGGTAGTGTATACGGCAAAGATGCTGAGACAACATTCAACACAGTATGGAAAATTCACCTTGATGATTTTGTTAAGTACGCAGTTGCTGGTAGCAAGGGCGACGAAGCAGGTAAATCTGCAGCACTTGCTGACATCGATGCAAGTTACACAAAACCACTTGCTCAGTACCTTGCAAAAGCAAACCCAAATCTTCCAGAAGCAACACTAGAATCAGCTCTACGAGACCACGTTAGCATGACTGCTAAAATGATTGACTACCGAGTTGCTGGTGACTACGCTAACGAAGCTATGCAGCTAGATATGGCTAACAAGCACATCGAAGGACTCTTTAGCACACTTGCTAACGGAATCGTTCAACAATATCCTGACAAGTTCCAGGGATAATTAAATCAACTCTTTGAAATAGAGAGTGCAAGTAGTCAGTAAGGCAGGTCGTCACGTCAGTGATACCTGCCTTATTCTAGAAAGAAGACATCTTATGAAAAAGAATACAATAATTGGCATAATCATTGTAGCCATCATCGCGGTTGTCGCTTTTGTGGTTATTATGTCAAAAGGAAATACTTCAAGTTCTAACCAAGCAGTATCGACATCGAATACCGTTGAAATAAAAAGTTACGCGTTTAACCCAACACCAATAAAAGTAAAAGTTGGTACGAAGGTTACATGGACAAATAAAGACGCCGTAGCTCACACTGTCACTTCTGATGATTCATCAGCTGATACTTTCAAAAGTGATAGTATAAATCAAAACGACACATACAGCTATACATTTACAAAAGCAGGAACATTTACATATCACTGTACGCCGCATCCAAGCATGCACGGTACAGTAGAAGTCGTAAACTAGGTATATTGATCTATGAAAACCAAGTTATTTGTGGATAAGATAACGCGTGCGCAGGCCATAATAATTGGTTTTTGGGTCATTAACTTTATTGTCATATTATTCATATGGCAGTACACTTCAATCGATATATTGATAAACGGCGGTAGTTCAGGTATCCTTACTGCCGCCGGGCGTCTCTTTGGTCTCCTTGCAGTATTCTTCGCTCTGACACAGTTTCTCCTCATGGGGCGAGTTCCGTGGCTTGAGCGGCCATTCGGGCTCGATCATCTCGCGAGCTATCACCGTAAAAATGGTAACTACGCATTTATACTTATCATTCTTCATCCAATATTCATTACAATTGGCTACGCGCTTGCAAGTGACTCAAATGTCGTTAAACAGTACATAGATCTTGTACTAAACTATCCAGACGTGTGGCTTGCGTCTATAGCTGAGATTTTATTTATTATTGTCGCTGGAACATCAATCTATATTGTTCGCACTAAGCTAAAATTTGAGAGCTGGTATTATGTCCACCTACTCGTATATATCGCTATCGTTGTCGCATTTTTCCATCAGGTTATGATTGGTGGTAGCTTTACAGATCAGGCACTGGCACGTGCATACTGGGTCGTTCTTTATGCCTTTGTAGGCGTGAATTTACTCATCTGGCGATTTGGGTTGCCAGTTTTAAATATGTATCGATATGACTTTCGCATCGACCGAATCGTGAGAGAGACACCTACGACCGTATCAGTATATATAAAAGGCAAGAACCTTCTTCATCTTAATGCCATAGCGGGCCAATTTATTTTTCTCCGTATACTCGATAAGAACTATTGGCGCCAGGAGCATCCATTCTCACTGTCGGCAATTGTTAGTGATGACCAGCTAAGGATAACGGTGCGAGAAGTCGGGGACTACACCCAAACGCTAAAAGATATCCGTGCTGGCAAAAGAGTTATTATATCTGGTCCATTTGGCCGGTTTACAAAAGATGTTTCAAAGACATTTAAAACACTCTATATAGCTGGTGGAGTTGGCATTACACCAATTCGTAGCATGATAGAAGAGTCTTCGAATGAGCGAACTCCAAGCATACTTATTTATGCAAACCGTACGCCAGATGATGTTGTCTTTGACAAAGAGATTATGGGCTTCGAAACGACATTCCTATCTGCGTATCGTATCTTTGCTGATGTACCATCGACGTATAAAGGCTCAGGTAGGGTAGGCCGTGTTGACGTTAATATGCTTTTAGAATTAGTACCTAATCTCATGAACTATGATATTTATCTCTGTGGCCCCCCTCCCATGATGGCTGCAATTATTGATGGTCTCAAGACAATTAATTTTGATGAGAGTCAGTTACACTATGAAATCTTTAGTCTTCAGAAATAGAACAGTTAGTAAAAACTGATAAATTAAAAAGTAAGCCTCAAAAGAGGCTTACTTTTATTAAGAATAAAATTAGCTTAGCTTGTCGCGAACTTCTGAAGTTTTGATCTTTGCTTCACCTTTAAGGTTATCACCTTTGGCTTTGTCGATCTCACCTTCAACTCGTTGCTTCGCAATGTCTGTCTTTTGAGAAATTTTATCTGCAGTGTCTTTTGCAGTGTCTTTCGCTTCATCAAGCTTTGCTTTAGCATCTTCCATTAATCCCATGTAGATATCCTTTCGTACTAATTGTTTACCTTGTTAATTATATCAAGGCTTTTAAAAGATGTCTAGATTCATAGATAATAAATGTCTAACTACGTATCTATGATAATCGTTCGCGTAATCCTGCAGCAAGCCCCGCAACCGTCAGTATATCTGCTAAACCACCAACTGAAACCACAAGCCATTTTTGACGAACAGGTGATATACGAAGTCGTAGCTGCACACGAGTCGAGCCATCTTTAGCAGGCTCTAAAATAATAGCCCAGCTTAAATATGTATTCCCACGTTTTGATATATGCACGAGTGTAAAAGGTGGATCGAGAACCGCCACCTCGAAGGTCGCATGACGGCCACCCCAATCGTCTATAACTGTGCCAACTCGTAGATTTTGGAGACGTGGATCGATTGTTCGTAGTGCACGTTTTTTTGGAAGTATAAAATACTCTACAGAACGAGGGAAGTACCAGCCTGATCTATTCTTACCTAGCTGCATAAACCACTTCCAGACTTCTTCTGGGCTACCAGCTAATGTAAATGCTCGGTCCATAATCACATCGGCATTTTCAACGATTTCATCACCCGGTAGCGGCCTTGCTACCTCCTGTTCTGTTGGTCGAATCTTTGAAAACATATGTTAAGTATACCAAGGTACGCATTATTTAGTTCTGATCTTTCCAGTACCACCATTTTAGTTTCTCACTTTCTGGGTGAGAGGTCTCTGCATAATAGACTGCACATCGAAATACATAGAGCATGCATCTATCAACATGTTCTCCTGCTTTATCTATAAGTGATGAATACATTTGCTCTGCATCTTGTCCTACAAGATCACTGACCTGCATATATCCTAGACTCTGAAGATCTTTTGCAATAGATTTACCAACACCAGGGATATTTAAAAGATTACTACCATTCATTCCATGAGTATATCAAACCGCGCAGCCAGTTGTAGAGGTGTACAATAAAATCATAACTATGTAATGAGGAGATAAGTAATGACTCAAAAAGTAACACTCATGGTGTATCCAGTAAAAGATTTAGAAGCAGCTAAAACGGTATATGGTAAATTCTTAGGAGTTGAGGCATATGTAGATGGCCCATACTATGTTGGATATAAAACTGATGAACTTGAAATCGGGCTTGATCCAAATGGACAAGAGATCATCAGTTATGTCGAAGTACAAAATGTTAAAGAGTATATGCAAACATTACTCGAAGCTGGGGCAACGATGCATCAGGATGCCACTGACGTGGGCGGCGGGATGCTTATCGCAAAGGTAAAAGACGGAAATGGAAATGTTCTTGGTCTTCGTCAATCTTCAAATTAACCATTAGTATTTATAGTTTACAGGTAGCTTGCTATCAAAGCCTTCTTGTTTTTGACAAGTTCCGCTGGAGTACCTTCAAACATGATAGTACCTCCAGCGTTACCACCCTCTGGTCCTAGATCAATAATCCAATCAGCTTGCCGTATAATTTCGAGGTTATGCTCAATAGTAATGACGGTGTTTTTAGCATCCACAAGACGATTAATGATTGCGTGCAGACGTGATATGTCAGACATGTGAAGTCCTGTCGTCGGTTCATCGAGAACATAAATGCTACCTTTTTTGTGAAGTTCGCTCGCAAGTTTGAGGCGTTGGCATTCTCCGCCAGAAAGAGAGCTGAGCGGCTGCCCAAGTGTTAAGTAGTCGAGTCCCACATCATTTAACGCTGCAAGTTTTTGGGCTATCTCTTTTAGATCAAAAAAATCTATGGACTGTGCAACAGTGAGATTCAATACTTCTGAAATGTTTTTGCCACTAAGCGTATACTCTAAAACTTCAGGTTTGAAGCGTTTGCCTTCACAAATTTCGCAGGGCAGTTTTGCATCATCAAGAAATGCAAGGTCAGTAGTAACAAACCCAGCTCCCTTGCAATTATCACAGGCACCCTTAGAGTTGAAGCTGAAAAGAGCAATGTCAACTTTATTTGCTACTGAAAAAGCTTTACGAATAACATCCATAATACCGGTATATGTCGCAGGGTTTGATCTGTTTGATGTGCCAATAGGCGACTGGTCAACAATGATCGCCTCTGGGTGTTGACGGAGAAATACTTGGTTAATCAGTGAACTTTTGCCAGAGCCAGCGACGCCAGTTACAACGGTAAAGATCCCGGTTGGAATATCAACATTCACATGATGTAGGTTATTAACATGCGCGTCACGAATTTCAAGTATGCCAGTTGCTTTTCGGAACTCATTTTTAATTGGCGATGTATCTTTTAAATGACGACCAGTCAGTGTATCCGTCTTAAGTAGGTTCTGATATGTTCCTTCAAATGCGATTTCACCACCCTTACTTCCAGCCCCTGGACCAACATCAACAATATAATCAGCTCCCATAATAACATCAGGATCATGTTCAACTACGATGACAGTATTACCATTATCGCGTAGTCTCTGGAGTAGCTCGTTCAGTCGGTGGACATCACGGGGATGAAGACCAACACTTGGTTCATCGAATATATACATAACATCGACAAGACTACCGTTTAGGTGCTTCACCATTTTGACACGCTGAGATTCACCACCGGACAGAGTATCCGTGACGCGGTCAAGGCTGAGGTAGCCAAGGCCAATATCTACAAGATTAGATATACGGTCATGAAGAGATGTGACAATAGCCGCTGCCTCAGGTGTTTGTATTGATTTGATTACTTCGAGGAGTGCATCAACTTGCATCGATGATAGCTCTGCAATGGTATGACCACCGACCTTAACAGATAGAGCTTTTTGACTAAGACGTGCGCCATGACATAAGGTACAGGCGCCCATTGTGATAAATGGTGCGTATGTTTTTTGAGTACGTTCTGACATTGTCTTTAGATCGCGTAGAATATATTTCTTTATAAAGACACTTTCAATACCCTCGAACGTGAGGTTAATACCATTGACCTTTACTTTTCGTGGCTGACCATGGAGAAGTTCATGCATCTCATCTTCAGTAAAACTCTCAAGTTTCTTGGTCATATCAATATTTGCAGCTTCAAGAACACTATATCCCCAAAGATTCCCTGGCTCATAGCCGGGAAGTCTAATTGCTCCAATATTGATGGATTTAGCAAGATCAAGAACGAGCTCACGGTCCATTGTCATTTTACGGCCCATACCATTACATTCTGGACACATACCGTTAGGGTCATTAAACGAAAAAAGGTTAGCGTAGCCGATAGATGGTACGCCGACGCGTGAAAACATGAGCCGCAGGGCAGTAGCAATATCTGTGACAGTTCCTACGGTTGAGTGCGAGCCACCTCCAAGTCGTTTTTGATCGACAATAACAGCCATGCTTAGGTTTTTAATTTCATCAACATGTGGCTGTGTCATATGTGGCAAAAAATTACGGACAAACATACTGAAATTTTCATTAAGGAGACGCTGGGCTTCGGCTGCGACCGTATCAAATACGAGAGATGATTTACCTGAACCTGATATGCCCGTAAAAACTGTAATTTTGCGTTTAGGAATACGTATTGATACGTTCTTTAGATTATTCTCACGAGCACCCTTAATTTCAATATATTCTTGCATAGTAAACCTATTATTTCACATAGGATCATATTACGTTGCTATTTCCCATAAACGACATTGAGAGAAAAAAATGTGCCGCCATAACCTACATAATATTTGATACTATGGTAAGTATGGTTTTAGATGTTCTAAAAGATTTTCTTATCGCAACGACTGGTGCATCGGCATCTTTCATTGGACTGCTATTTGTGGCACTAAGTCTCGAATCTAGTGAAAAGCTTTCAATAGTTAACCAAACTACCAAACGTATACTCGCGGAAAGTTCTTATACTGCACTTCTAAATATATTTTTCATTTCGCTCGTTGCACTCATCCCAAATACTTCACTGGGATACGTAATGGTAACAATGGCAGCTGTTGGCATACTAAATACAATTCATTTCTTTAGAGTTGGTCCACAGCTTCGTCACAATGTTTCAATTCTTATCGTAGGTGGATTATTCTATGTTGCAGAGTTACTATATGGTATATTTATTATCTTTCGTCCTGAAGGCTACATTATTAGTAACAATATTATAATGGGCATGTTCATCTTCTTATTTGGTGCTGCACTTGCCAGAGCCTGGGAATTAACAGGTATTCGTAAGCGCTAGATGTATATATAAAATCTACTAGTACGAATTAAAAACAAGTGATATAGTATTTTTAGGAACAGCAAGTTACTGACTCGAGTTCGTTGAAATGTCGGCCTTCGGGCTAGAACAAAAAAACATCGAGAACTCCGTCCTGTGTGACTAGTGCAATGCGCACGACCCCATGCGCCTCGAGCGTAAGAAACGCAAAGCCGAGTGCTTGTCTGTCCTCCCGGTCACCGATGCGCAAACCAGCGTACTCGGTGGCCGGGCCTCTAACTTTCTCGCACACTAAATTTATAAAAAGACTTCAAAACTGAAGTCTTTTTATTTACAAGTTTGCTGAACGCGAGCTAGGTGGAATATTTGAACGGGCATCTATTATTGTGAAATATTAATATCCACCAAAGCTATCGATTCGTATCTTACGAATCGGGACCCCCATATCAATAAGTAGATGCTCGTTTGACTCAACCATTGTCGGTGGACCAGATACGTAAAAGTTCTGTGATGTATCTTTAACTAAAGATCGTATGATATTTTCTCTCTTTTTTCTATTTATATCTATCGTATTTATATATGTCACACGAATATTTGGAAGTTTAGCAGAACAGTTATTGATCTCATCTTCAAATAGAAATGTTTCGTTTTGGTTCAAATAAATCAATGAGACATCATTCCTACTATTATTATCGTACATTTCTTTAAGCATGCTTCGAAACGGTGCAATACCCACGCCGCCTGCAATTAGTACGTTGGAACGGTTATTTTTGAGCTGGAAATCATAGTCATTACCATACTGCGAAATATAAATTTCATCACCGGGTTTAATTTTTTGTAATGCACGTTTCAGCTCACTTAAGCCTTCACGAAATGTAATGACTATATCAAGCTCAGTTGGTGATGAAGAGATTGAATATGTCTTGCCACCTTTTAAAGGACCATTGATAAAATTTAGATCAATCCAGTCTCCCGCTTCAAAAAGAAACCCAGGAGGTCTCAGGAAAACAATACTCCAATAATCGAGAACTTCACATTGAAGATTTTTAACGACTAGTTTTATGTGTTGATTATTCGTGATCATTTAAATGTTACTTTTAAGAAGATTTAATGAGGTCACTATCAGTAGGATCATCAAGGATCACTTGTTTGTCATTATCCTCATCCTGGTAGCCGAGTGTATTCGTGCGGTTGACGATAACTTGATGTTCAAAAGCCTTTTTGATGACACAGTGAAACCAATCTTTTTCTTCTTTATCATAATATTGCCAGATACCTTTTAGATATGTTAAACCAACTTTGTATAAAGCCTGCTCTGCTTCTTTGAGGGTATTTGTTCGAGCAATTAAGTAACCAAAGATTGTCTGAACTTGCCACGTATCTCCATCGCTAGCTATAAAGCCCAAGAATTCATTGGTGTCTTCATCGTAAAAAGGGGTCTTATCGTTGATGATCATTACTAATCATTATATCAAACATAGTACAGCGCGGTCTTTAAGATACTTAATTACTGCATGCTCTATGATGTAGCTACTACAGGAGCTGCTTTGAGCTTTATGAATAATATTAGTCCAATGATCATAAATAACGACGCGAGGCCGAACACAGTACTATGGCTATAGGTATATATAGCGGCAGCACCAAGTGGAACGATGACGTGATACAGGGCCTGCAAGCTTTGATTCGTACCCTGAAGTAGTCCTTGCTTTGCTTCACTGACAGATAGTGATAAGCGAGCGTTATATGATGGATCAAATAAACCTTCTCCCAGAACAATAAACGCAATAGCCGCAATGATTATAAATAGCGAAGGCAGGAACGCACTTAAGAATATCAGTCCCAGCCCTATGATCAGACCGCATAAGCCAACTATCCCAATTTTTCGTTCACTCCATATCTTTAAGAGCAGTGGAAGGACTATAACTCGCGATAGTACATCGCAAATACCCACCAGTACGAAAACTCCACCAATAAATGATGGACCCCACGTAAAAACATCTTTGAAGAAAATGCTTGCATTGAATTGCCATATATTTAAACCAACGTAGAAGAATGCACCCATGATAAGGAGTGATTGGGCATCTTTCATTGAGAAGACTTCTTTGAAATGTAAAAAGGTATTAAAACTATGAACCGTTAAGTTCTTCGCTCGCTTTTCGGGCAAGAGTGATTCTTTTAAAAATACCGAAATAATAATCATTGAAAGAACAGTGATGCCAGCAGTCGCAAAGAAGGGAAGAGTTATTGAGATAGATCCCAAAATTCCTCCGATTGCAGGGCCTATCATAAAACCAATTCCAATTGCACCGCCTAGATATCCAAACCATTTACCACGTTCATGGGGCTCAGTACTGTCGGTTACATAGGCGAATAAAGAGCCTTGATCACCAGCCGTTAGTCCATCGATTATTCGTCCAAGAAATAGAACCCACAGCGCGCCACCGATACCTAGTAGTACAAACCCAACAGCCGATCCAAGCAGGCTAAAAAGTAGAACTGGCTTTCGCCCAAATCTGTCGCTTAACGCACCAAAGATGGGCGCAGCAAAGAACTGCGCGATAGCAAATACCGCAACAAGTGCCCCCATTACGACTGCTATGTTCTTAGACTCTACATATTCACCCAGTAAAAATGGAAAAAGAGGAAGAACAATCGTCATTCCAATCGAGTATAGAATTGTGATCCCAATAATAATCCAAAGATTTCTTTTTTTATTTATAGACATAGATAGTCCTTCTTTATGAAGTAACGGTGCATTATGCAGTCCGTTTATGTGCGCATACTAAGGCGTGTTTTTATATAGTGCCGAAGGTTGACGTTTTTACCTCTTATGCGCTCATAATATCAATTTGTATAATTGCGGTCAAGTTCACGCAACCTTGAATATATTGTAAATTAAAAGTCTCCATACTTGACTATGCCTAGTTGGTGCATGTTAGTTAATATTTTAAGAAATGTATGGTATATATAATTTCAGATACTATATAATTACCTTAAGTGAAAAAAATATCGATAGAGATGAGTCAAAATATCTTACTTGATCAGACTATTAATAGTTTTTTCGAAAGATCGATTGAATATGCGACACGCCTTGACCCTTCTTATCGCCAACTTTGGGAAGTTCTGTATGGTTTAATTCGTTCCGGTGGTAAAAGGCTTCGTCCAAAAATGACTCTAATGGCATATGATGCATTCGGAGGCACTGAAACAAACAAAATAGTTCCAATCGCGGCTGCACAGGAACTTTTGCATTTTTCGCTACTGATTCACGATGATGTTATTGACCGTGATTATGTACGTTATGGCGTATCCAACATTGCTGGCCGCTATAAAATCGCATATTCACAGTATATTACTTTAGCCGAAGATCAGACGCATTACGCACACAGCGCTGCAATATTAGCTGGAGATTTAATGTTGTCTGGTGCTCACCAATTGATTGCTTCTAGTGAGTTGAATGATCAACAGAAGATGGTAGCACAAAGGTATTTATCAACAAGTGTGTTTGAGGTTGCCTGCGGTGAGTTACTGGATACTGAACTTAGCTTTACTCCATATACCAGCGGAGACGCGCTTAAGGTCGCGAAATACAAAACAGCAAGTTACTCATTCGTATCTCCATTATTGACGGGCGCTTCTCTCGCGGGTATCGACCATCACAAGGCAGAAGCGCTGCGATCATTTGGTGAGTCACTCGGTATTGCTTATCAATTAGTAGATGATTTGCTTGGTGTATTTGGTAGCGAAAGTGAAATTGGAAAATCAACTTCAAGCGATATTATAGAGGGCAAGCGTACGTATATGGTCGAGTTTGCGCTCACATCACTCACAGAGAATGAAAAGTCTGTTTTCATGCATGCATTCGGCAATTCAAATGTAACCGCACTTGAAGTTGAGAACATTAGACAGTTACTCGAGAAATCTGGCGCAAGATCCGCTACTGAGCAAAAAATTGACGAATATGTGAAAAGTGCCTTAGACTCTCTTGCTCAACTTGAACTTGAGCAGCATCACTACGATAAATTCGCAAGCTTTGTAAATAAAGTTATTGAGAGGTCATCATAATGGATTTGTACGACCAAGTCGCCTATGAAAATAGTCGCCATTTAACACTAAGATATTCAACATCATTCGGTATAAGTAGCCGTTTTTTTAGTAAATCTATAAAAGATCATATCTATGCAATCTATGCGCTTGTCCGTATTGCTGACGAAATCGTTGATACATATGCAGGTATTCATGGGCCAAAACTCTTGAATGAGCTTGAAGAGCGAATATATGAAACACTGCAGACTGGATATGACACCAATCTTGTTATTCACGCATTTTGCAAGACTGCAACAGTATATGGCATTGATAGAACCCTAATTAAACCTTTTTTTGACAGCATGCGTATGGATTTAACACCTCAGTTGTATAAAAGTGTGAATTACACTAAATATATTCATGGATCTGCTGAAGTTATTGGGCTGATGTGTCTCAGGGTATTTTTAGATGGTAATAGCATTAGTTATAATGAACTTATGCCGGGAGCTACTGCACTTGGTTCAGCATATCAAAAAGTCAATTTTCTTCGTGACCTCTCTACTGACTATAAAGAACTTGGACGTATTTATTTTCCACAGGTGACTTATGATACCTTTAATGAAAAGCAAAAGCAGATTATTATTCTTGATATTAAAAATGATTTTTCAAAAGCAATTTTAGCTATTAATAAACTGCCTAACTCAAGTAAAAGGGCAACATTAATCAGCTATGTATATTACTCTGAACTTCTTAAAAAACTTGAACGTACTTCTGCTGAAACGATCAAGCACAACAGAGTCCGTATTACTTCCATACGTAAATTGATACTAATGATTAAAACAGTATTGTTTGGAGTATTTAAAAAATGAGTCAAAAAGTTATTATTATAGGCGCCGGTATTGGAGGTATTGCAACGGCTAATTTATTAGCAAAGGCAGGCTACGACGTAGCTATTTATGAAAAAAACTCTCAGCCTGGTGGCAGAGCTGGAAAAATGATTGTAGACGGTTTTACGTTTGACACCGGACCATCCTGGTATTTAATGCCAGAGGTTTTTGCGCATTATTTTTCACTATTTGAAAAGTCAATTGAAGAGGAATTAGACTTAGTACGGCTTTCTCCCGCATATAAAGTTTTTTTTGAAAACAATACACCGATCACTATTACAGGTGATAGTAAAACAGATACTGAAACGTTTGAAACAATTGAGGCTGGAGCTGGTGCTAAACTAAGCACCTATATTGATAAAAGTAATGACATTTATCAACTTTCGCTAAAACATTTTTTGTATACTAACTTTTCATCATATCGAGATTTTATGAAACCAGATATTTTACAAAAAAGTCACGTGATGGCAGGACTTGCTATTACTCCAATCGATAAATATGTTAGTAGATTTGTGAGTGATCAACGACTTAGGCAGATATTAGAATACCCAATGGTTTTTTTGGGTTCGTCACCATTTTCAGCACCGGCTATCTATAGTCTTATGAGCGCACTTGATTTTCGCGAGGGAGTATTTTATCCACGTGGCGGGCTATACACTATAATCGAGCATCTTGTTTCAATCGGTAAAAAGCTTGATGTTACATATCATTATGATTCACCAGTAAAACAGATTAAAGTAAGTCATCAAGCAGCAGCTGGTGTTATTCTGAGCGATGGAACACATGTAGATGCAGACATTGTTATATCTAATGCTGATTTACACTTTACGGAAACACAGCTCCTTCAGCCAAAGTATCAGTCTTATCCAGCCCGATATTGGAATAAAAAAGAATCAGCACCGAGTGCTTTATTGATGTATCTTGGTTTGAAGGGTGAGCTATCTGAACTTGAACATCATAATTTGTTTTTTGTTGATGATTGGAAACAAAATTTTGAAGATATTTTTGGGAATAAAAAATTGCCTTATCCAGCTTCTCTATATATTTGTAAGCCAAGTGCAACCGATACATCGGTTGCACCAAAAGGTTATGAAAATGTATTTGTATTAGTGCCACTTCCTTCAGGAGTATCTGTCGCAAAAAAAGATATGGATGGACTCGCTGATAAATACTTATCGCTGATTGAAAAAATTACTGGTGTCTCGGATTTACGCAGTCGTATAGTAGTTAAAAAATTATTTGGTCCAAATGATTTTGTTAATAAGTTTAATGCATGGCAGGGTACTGCGCTCGGTCCATCGCACATACTGCGTCAAAGTGCAATGTTCCGTACACCAAATAAAAGTCGCAAGCTCAAAAACCTGTATTATGTAGGCGGCTCAACGGCACCTGGTATAGGCTTACCGATGTGCCTCATTGGTGCGGAGCTAATTTATAAAAGACTGGCGGGTGATAAAATCGGTGGTCCAATCAAAAGTGTCATAAATTTTGTTGGAAAAGTTAAATGATAGGATTTACTTATTTAACTTTTTTAGTGTTTGGAATAGTTGGCGTCAGCTTTATTGATCGCCGTTATAAATTAGCATATTGGTGCGATCGTGCGCAGACACTCAGAACATTAGCGATTTGCATAGGTGTTTTTATTGTCTGGGATGTTCTAGGCATTGCACTTGGTATATTTTTTCATGGAAATAGTAATCTAAGCTTACCGGTCCGCTTGTTGCCGGAATTTCCAATTGAAGAGTTGTTTTTCTTAACGCTTCTTTGTTACAGTACATTAGTAATTTATCAGGGAATATCAAGAAAATGGTAACATACTTAGTTCTCAACATAGTATTTATACTAGTCATTTGTATTTTGGCTCGAGTCAAAATACGCCGCCCATTTAAAGCAATAATATTCACGATGATTGCATTGCTGATTTTGACGGCTTTATTTGACAATTTAATCGTGGGCTTTTCAATTGTTAATTATGATAATAACAAGATACTTGGCATTCGGATCGGAGAAGCACCTATAGAAGACTTTGCTTATGCATTCCTAGCTGTCATACTCGTGCCATTCATATGGTTACGGCTTGGTAAAAAGAATGTTTAGTAATATAAAGAAATTATTTTTTATCGCACGACCAGTTTCATGGCCGAATACAGCATACCCATTTGCGGCAGCCTACTTAGTCACAGGCGGTACAATTAGTCCAGTATTTTGGATCGCAACATTGTATTTCTTAATACCATATAACTTACTTATGTACGGAGTGAATGATGTATTCGACTATGAATCAGATATTCTTAACCCACGTAAGGGTGGCATAGAGGGCGCCGTCGAGCAAAAAGCGTTCCATCCAATTATATTGTGGGCGACAATAATCACTAATGTACCTTTTATCATCTATCTGCTCTTCATCGGAGCGCTTTTGTCGAATGTCGTTATTTTGCTACTCATATTCTTTGTACTTGCGTACTCTATTGCTGGTTTACGATTCAAAGAAATTCCCATTTTAGATTCTGTCACTAGTAGTATTCACTTTGTAGGTCCTATGATTTATGCCATGGTCTTAACTGGTTTTATGACAAATTATATCGCTTACGTAGTGGCATTCTTTTTATGGGGGATGGCTAGTCACGCGTTTGGAGCTGTACAGGATATTATCCCTGATCGCGCAGGTAAGCTTGCATCAATCGCAACTGTCTTCGGAGCCAAGGCAACCACGCTCATCGTGCTAGCTCTCTACATGTCTGCAAGCTTGATTATTATCATGCAACCTTGGCCATCCCCAATTATTGGATTAATAGGACTTATCTATGTGTTTAATATTTTACCTTACATCAACATAACTGACAAAACATCAAACCGTGCGAATAAAGCTTGGCGTCGCTTTATCTGGTTAAATCTATTTTCAGGGTTTGTAATTACATTGTTTTTCATAGTAGAGTTCATTTAGTCACTAGTAACTTTGATATATGAACATCTATTATGAGATTCATAATGGTGAGTCGATTATTCAAAGATCACGGCATAACAAGTAACGAGCGAGCGCACTTAGAACTTATGCAAGTTATATTCTTCGATAAGGAAGTATTAATGAGCAGGACACCTTCATGCGAGGTTTAAATATACCGCTTTTTGTAAAAAATAAACTTATATATCGGACAATAATGTATGATCATTGAGATATTTGAATGCGGAGTTACGTATAATGAGCATGATGGAAGAAAAAGATTGCATAGCTCAAATACTATTAGGTGATACCGAACGATATCGTGAACTTGTAGAGCGATACCAAACAGGTCTCATTATTCATTGTGAGAATATTCTCAAAGATCGCCAAGACGGCGAAGATATAGCTCAAGAAGCATTTATTAAAGCGTATAAGAAATTGTATGGATTTGAAGCAAATAAAGCGAGCTTTTCTACATGGCTGTACCGCATAGCTACAAACCTATGCATCGACTCGCTCCGAAAGAACAAACGAAAAGTACACGTTAAAGACATAGAGTTTCACCTTGAAGCTATGCTTCCAAAGCATATTGAGCAAGAAGAAATTGATCACATACGTAAAATTGTTACAGAACTCGAACCACCAAAATATGCGGAAATTGTCAAAGCTTACTTCTGGGAAGGCAAAAGCTATCGAGAACTTGCAGAGTCATACGATACGAACACCAGTACAATTAGTACGTGGATGAGCCGTGCAAAATTGCAGTTGAAGGAGAAGCTTGTATGAAAGATCTAAACTTCGATGCGCTTTTACTCGCTGCTAAGCCGGGTAGCTATTCAAGGAACCTTAAATTTACGGATACAGTAATGCAAAAAGTGCAGCATTATGAGATATTATCGTCTGCCGTTCGTAAAATGGATGTCAATAAAAAGGAGACATTCATTATGAAGCTTAAACATTTACCTCGAATTGCTATTGTGGCAATTGCGATAGGAGCCTTAGCGCTTTTAACGGGCACGACATATGCGGTTGTGCAAACAATTCAAGAACATGCCAATATCAAAATTGAAAATTCAAAAACGAACGAGTTTGGTCGCCAGCAACTTGATGTATCATTTCAAGGATGTAGCCTTCCCAACGACAAGAACACTACCTATGAGCTAAAAGAAGGTGGTGGTTTGAGTGCTGAAGATGGCGTTAAGGCATTGCAAGCGAGTTGCGACATGGTTCACGTAGGTGATTGGATGAAGAATAACGTATTATCACCTGATCAGCCGCCGGCGTTCCTCCTTGATCAAGTGGATACAGTAACTGCCATCAGCGATACTTCGATCACTCTCGCTAAATTTGGAGAGAAACCATTTCCTCAATCTTCAAAAGTTCTGCTTGTGGACTCAATTATCGAACGCAAGGATTTGAAAGTAGGTGATACAGTATTTTACTATCCAGACACACGCAGCCGTACTTACGCGGAGCACGGTTCAAAGGAAGTGGCAGTGTTCAAAGTCTCTCAGACTGCAAAATACTACGGATCGGATATTCAGTCGTATGTGAGCCCTAGAGGTCCTTGTCACCTTAATCCAGAGCGCACATGTCTACAGAGTAATCATATTAATCAAACTACTTTGATTATCGCTTCTGGGGGAGGAAAGCCAAGTATTAATCAAACCGAGGTGCCGAAAGAAGTACAAGGTAAGCTTATTAGTTACGACGCTTCACAGTTCAAACTGGACGTCGGAAAAGGTGTTATATATACCTTCTCTACTACTTCAAACATTTTTGATTATTTCAATTGCGTGAAGGTCTACAACCTAGCATCTTTTGATGGCATCTATGCAAAGACAGACCCGGAAGCCCTCAAGATTATTGTTGGTGACAACATTGATTTATTTTATCTTGAAGCAGAAGACACCGCTAGCCACGATATTGCCTGGTCGCAAATGACAGGAATAACTTTGCAGGTTGAGCGAATCCCAAATAATCTAGATGTACTGAGGAAATATTAAATATACAGATTAGAATACCCATTTAGGGACGTAAACACGAAATAACAATTAGATAGCATGCATATCTCTGGGATCAAACTAATAAAAATAGAATCGCGAAAGCGATTCTATTTAAGGTCTATGCAAAAGCACGATTAGGGACATGGGTCGCATTTTGTGATATTACATCTGGCTGAGAATACAAATTATAAATTTGCCTGCAATATTATAGCCATTATTTGCGTATAAGGAAAGGAACACACGAAAGAGAGTTGCGTATACTATGAACATAGTGAAAGAAAAATTAATTATTACAAGAGTGCTCGAAGGCGAAACTGATTCATATCGGGAGCTTGTTGAGCGCTACCAAACCGGCCTAATTATTCATTGCGAAAATATACTCAACGATAGGCAGGATGGTGAGGACATGGCGCAAGAAGCATTCATCAAGGCATTTAAAAGTTTGAAAACATTTTCGAGTGAAAAAGCGCGATTTTCTACATGGCTCTACAGAATTGCTAGCAATCTTTGTGTCGACTTTTTACGAAAAAATAAGAAAGTTTTTAACGTAGAAGATATTGAGCGATACACCCAAGCAATCGACCCGGCTTATATTGAGATGGATGAAATCGAGAAAGTTCGTATGCTTGTCGAACAACTTGAGCCTCCTAAATACGCCGAGGTTATTAAAGCTTATTTCTGGGAAGGTAAAAGCTACCAGGAGATAGCAGCCATTTTCAATACAACGACAAACACAATCGGCTCTTGGATTAATCGAGCAAAATCACAGCTCAGGAAGGAACTATCATGAAAGATATGCGACTTAGCGGCATGCTTATAGCGGCAAAATCGAAAAAATATGAATTAAACCACATTTTTACAGATAAGGTCATGGATTCACTCCACCCATCTGCAATATTTACAAAGCAAATACGTAGTATGAATGTCAATAAAAAGGAGACATTCGTAATGAAATTAAAACACTTACCAAGAATGACGGCTATATTACTCGCTTTCGGAGCATTGTTCTTGCTGACCGGTACAACGTACGCTGTTGTTAAAACCGTTGAAAGCCTCGCGCAAGTCAAAGTGAACCAAACAGGTACAAATACTTTCGGTCGAGAAGAGTTAAATGTTAATTTAGAGAACTGTGGAGGAAAGACTACCGACGGAACGAAGTATGAACTTACTAAAGGAAGCGGGCTCAGTAATGATGATGCAGCCAGAACTCTCCAAGCAAGATGCGATGTTGATGCCATTAACAACTGGATACTCGCTCATCCTCAATGGTCTTCATCACTGCCATTTTTAGCTTACAGCAGTAAAGCAGATACTATCAGTTCTATAAATAGTGACTCTATTACACTAAAGGAGGGTGGTGTCAAAAAACTCACGAACGACATGGTGGTGGTATATGATAATAATGAAGTATCAAAAGATACGCTCAAAGTAGGTGATTCGGTTATTGTTTTCCCCGATGCTTCGAGTCAATTAATGACCAAAACTCCTCTCCCTTTGAGTATCTTCGTCGTGTCTCAACCAACTAAATATTACAGTCACGACTACCAATCCTATGTAAACGAACGTGGACACTGCCCTAACAATCCTACTCGTGAATGTTTACTTAACGGCAGTAGGGATTACACGGCACTAATGGTTGCACATGGTGGAGCTTATTACGGCCACGTAATCCAGAAGCCAGGAAATACCAAGAACGTTCAAGGTAAAGTCCTCTCATACGATGCCAACGAAATAAAACTCGACGTAGGAGGTGGCGTTGTGTATACAGTCCATACCCAGTCAAATGTGATCGATACTTATAACACAATCACTGTTTATACGCTTAAATCATTGGACGATATATATGCCTACACTAAGCCTGAAGATATAAAGATCTATAAGGGTGATAGCCTTGATATAGCCTACGATGAAGATCCTAGCCAGTCCTCAAGCAATATTCTATATTCAAATCTACTTGGCATACAGCTGGTAGTGGAGCATGTGCCAAACAATACAAATACAGTTCAGTTGAGAAAATATTAGACTATAGTGAGAGGTATACAATAAAAATAGAATCGCTAATGCGATTCTATTTTTTGCTCATGCAAAAGCACGATTAGGGATATGGGTCGCATTTCGCGCCGTCGCATCTGGCTGGGGCTAGTGGAAGTGTTTCGAACTGAAGATATTACTATACAACCGGCTTAGCTAGACCTTCGACCCTTCTTACATTTGATAGTTTTAGTAGTTCATTTGGGTTGAGCAATATCTTGCTACTACGATTTCCGCCGCCCATGACTACTTTTAGCTGACCAAACACTGCACCATCAACGTATATCGGAATGTTATCTATTCCTACTGCTGTCACCCCACCAATTTCCATTTCTGAAAGCTGTCGCGTAACTTCAGCATCAGCAAAGGACGCCTTCTTAACTTCCATCAGTTTTGTAACTGCTTTATTTACGTCTAATCGAGTTGAGGCTAGCACTACACATACTGCATATCGAGTGGGCTCTATTTTTCTCGATGCAACGATTATTGTGTTGGCACCTTGCTCGATGGTGAAGCCATATTTTTCCGAGAATACAGCCGTATCAGCAAAGTCAGGATCGCAAGCAATTTCCTCAACCTCAAGATTATTGAGAGTCACAGTATTAGCAACTTTTTCATGTAGTATCGTCATTACTTTACTATAACAAATATAACTCCGTAACAGGAGTTGTTTAAGCATAATCATCTTGGCTGGGGTTAGTGGATGTGTTTAGAACTTATAGCGTAAATACTATAAAGATCTAAATATTAAATCACTATAGTTTTTACCCGAGATTGAACGCTCTCGGGCGGCGTATTTGACAACAACGTTGATCGACAATGGGACCCAGTAGAATCAGATCTCAGATCTACTAGACCCGATACCAAAACCCTCAAATCCCGTGCCGTCTAACCAGTGGCTTCCATCTTCACCCTTTCTGACGATGTAATATGGCACGTCAAGTTCAGTCGCATCATCAATGCATCCCCAGAAGTCAAGGTTAGAATGTGTTGCATCAGGCTCTTCTTGAACTATTGCATCAATGCCAGCAAGACCTTGATCTCCGAACAAGGTGATCAGCAAGTCCTGCTTGATCTGGTCATAACGAGCATCCCATTTCAACTCATCGACTGGTGTGCCTTTCATATCAGCATCGACTTGACGCATGACATCTTCAATCGAAGGGATCGGACCCTTAATCCGCAACACTTGCGGCTTCA
The DNA here is from genome assembly GCA_039928925.1 of Candidatus Saccharimonadales bacterium. Lineage (NCBI taxonomy): Bacteria > Candidatus Saccharimonadota > Candidatus Saccharimonadia > Saccharimonadales (SeqCode) > Saccharimonadales bacterium (SeqCode). The sequence goes on from JBDSSF010000001.1 coordinate 204,548, forward strand.
TACCAGCCAACTGCATTGCTTGACGCATTCTAGAATACTGCCGAGCCCTTACGCTGCCAAGGACTAAAAGAATTCCCATGGTAGGTTCCTTCGTTCAGTGCCGCTAGACTGTCTAGCTTAGCAAAGATGAGTCGAATTAGTGACAACTATTCTTTGCTAAGTTAGACTATTATTGTCAAATATACGTAAACAAATTTTTAAATAAGTTTACTACTGATATATTATCACATTATGAAGATTTTGCAACTTCGTGTACAACACTGAACACATAGAAGTACATATACTATTATTGATGATAACTTCAATCATTATAATCGATATTAGAGAAAACTAATGACTTCCCGAAGAAAGTCGCACATGTGTTTGCTGATCAAATTGCAGTTATTTCTCAATGATTTTTGTAATCGTAAGTTTTTTGTTTATTATAATATTATCACTAAAGAAATGTATGAGAACAAGCTCAATGACCTACGATCTACACAACTTGATATTGAGAGAAGAATTGCCAATCTTGGTACAGCATCAAAAGAGTTCTATGAAAATACTCAGAGTGTTATGGAGATCGCTCGTGATGCACCATTAACGCTTCTCAGTTCGAAGATTGATAAAAGACGAGCACTCATGACTTTGGTACTTTTGAACTTAACTATATACGATGAACAACTGAGGTGGGAATATAAAAAGCCATTCAGTTTAATGGCTTTTTATACAGATAATGACTCGTGGCTGGGGAAACGGGATTCGAACGACTACTGTAAACTACCTCCTGATCTAAAGGTTCGTCGTATGGTAGCTTGGGTGAGAACTGTTTGCAAGTTCAATATCGTTATTCAGTAATTTCATTATTCCAAGCAATATTCTTCACTACCTGCGACAGCCGATATCCATTCGTGTGTAAACAAATCCCTAAGTACGAGCTGAGATTATTTTCACTAATTCGTAGAAGCACCCGCCGTTTCGTCTTCGTCCGGAGAGTAATCGCATATGGTCGCAAGACATGTCCCAAGAAATCAATTCCCTGATGCCATGAACGAATAGACACTTTATCTGGATGCAACCCTAGCATTAAATTATCTCTCAGGAATATTCCGATCGGTTCGATAAGCGATTCTAAATACGCTTTGTCTGTTGAAACGATGACAAAATCATCACAGTACCTAAGGTAGTGTTTGATACCGAGGGTTTGTTTCATAAACCAGTCGAGTTCGTGCAGATAAATGTTAGCGAATAGCTGGCTTGTGACATTGCCAAGTGGAATGCCTTTTCCGTTCTCATGTCCGTGACTGAGAATAATCGTCCGTAGTAATTCTATGGTTTGTTTGTCATCAACCCTTAACTCAATAAGACGCATAAGAATTTCGTGATCGATCGAGGCGAAGAATTGTCGTACATCACACTTAAGCGCATATACCTTCTGAGTATTATTACGGCTTGCCTGACGAAGGAACAACCCCAGTCGTGCCACACCAGCATGCGTACCTTTACCGACTCGACATGAATAGCTGTCGTGAATAAATCGTTTTTCAAATAATGGCTCAGTCGCCGAAACAATCGCTTGATGAACAAGCCTGTCCCTTACCTTTGCTTTGTGGATCTTTCGAGTTTTTGGGTCGCAAATCGTGAATGGTTGGTAACTTCCGTGTATGTAACTATGCGTTTCGAGGTCTCTGCTCAAAATGTGGATGCTTTCAGTAATGTGCTTTTGATACTCGCCAACATCAAAACGTGATTTCTTGCCTGTAGAAAACTTTTTCCATGCTTGCCACAGTGCTTTTTCTGAACTGATTGTAGTAAAATCGAAAGAATGAACAGACTTTCTGCTAATCCGACCCCCCCCGACAGCTTTGACCACAAGATCAAGGTCCAGCTCAAGTTGCCTGGGCAGTTTCAAAACATTCCCGTCATTGTCAGTTTGTATCAACTTTACAGCTCCTTTCACGACGAATTAATAAATTTTCCTAAGTCAGAACGCTATAATCTAGGCGCAACTTGCCAAAACGAAATACTAGAGATTATGAAGCAATGTTTACGAGCAGCAGGCTCAAGCAAGATTGAATACAAAGCTACAAATCTAAAAAATGCCTCAGCAAATCTCGACACCCTAAGACTGCTCTTGAGTCTCTGCAAAGATTGCAGATGTATCTCCAACCAATCCTACCAGCAGCTCGATTCCAAGTTATCTGGAATCGGTCGCATGCTGGGAGGCTGGTTAAGATCTATTTCGAGTAGTCCCTAACGACAGGCGAAGACCAGTTGTCATTGGCATTGTCAGCGTCGTTGGCGTTCAGGTTCACCCCGAGGTCGAGGACCCACCGGTTGACGTACGGAACGTTCGACCAGTCGGAACCGTACTTCGCCTGAAGGCCAGAGAGTTTCGGATAGGGCGAGCCCTTTCCGTCCCAGCTCATGGCCCAGTCAGGGTCAAGGACGAGCTTCTCGAGCACCTCGATGCTCGCGAGTCGCACCTTGTCCTTCTTGGCCAGCGAGAGCGCATCCTTGGGGGATTTGCCCTGATAGCCGTTCGGATCGAAGTGGACGAGACGCAGGACACCAGTCGGCTTCATACCAGCCGCGTACTTGAGCGGCGTTTCCGCCGTCGGATAGCGATACTTGGTGTATCCAGCGGGAGGCACGAATGCATCCCACAGGCGACCGAAGCAGCTCGAAAGCGTGTAGCCGAAGCCACCGCTGACGAGAGGTGTGTCCGTGTCGGTGAAGGGCTTGAAGACATCCGCCTGCTGGAGGATGCGCTCGCGCGTTTCCTCGTCGATGACGACGCCGAGTTCTTCCCAGCGGGCAAGCTGACGCTCGACCCACTGCACGATGGAATCGGTGGTCTTCTTTGTGGGATAAATCCCGTCGAGAATGCCCTGAGTTGCGTCGAGGACATCTTCGACAGTGAGACTACCCGCCTTGAGACGCCGCGAGATTTCATTCTGGCGAGCCTGAAGGCTGAACAGCTGATCGGTGGTGGTCACGAGAGACCCTTTCTTTGGATTGCCGTAGAGGCTCATCGACACACATAATGTGCATCAACGATCTCAACTTATCATTGAGAACGGCGTGGTATATTCAGTGCTGATATCAATACACAACGCCGTCCTCAGGGGAATGCTAGATTATTAAGGTTCGGGTACATTATAGCATAAATGAGTGTATTTTGCAATATACACAAGCGTTTTGCAAATAAAAAGCTCCGCCAAAGGAAGTACCTGGGATTCGAACCAACTTATCTCTGTTAGTTATTTTTAACTCAAAATTAAACAAGCACCCGAAAGTGCTTGTTTTTGTTCATCAGAGACCTTTCCAACAGATTGAAGGATGTGGGTCTCATTTTGTTGTGTCGCATCTGGCTGGGGCTAATGGATATGTTTAGAACTTTTAATTTATGTAGCCAAGTTTTTCAAATAGAATTCGAGACGGGGGAACAATATCATAGGATGAAAGATCTTCAGGCTTAACCCACTCAATCTTTTCTATTCCTTCAGCGACTTGAATATCTCCGCTTACGTACTCACATTCGACATCGAGATAGATGAAAAACTTTTTGATGCCATCGAGATCGTGTTTAACTTCCGTATCCCAAGATATTTTGTTCTTTACGGTTACTGTTACGCCGGCTTTAGTGCGTACTTCGGCGATGATTGCATCATCGGGGTCAACGTTTGACGTGGCCTCAGCACCAAATATGTACCACGTTTCTTTATAAGGAGGTGAGCCATCTGGTTTTTTACGCATTAAAATTGCACCATCTTTTTTCACGACACCAACGATAAGGACTTTTGTTTGCATAAAAGCTATTATAACAGACAAAAAATGACGATTTCTCGTCATTTAAGCATAATCATCTTGGCTGGGGCTAGTGGATATGTTGAGAAATTTTTAGTATCTAACTCCTATGCCTTGTATTTTACTGAGCTTATTATGTTACTATGATTACTATAAACATACCTAGGAGAAGTAAATGACAGATGTACCCGTAGATGTTAAGCCAGTGAAGGTAAAGGCATCTGATCATGACACCTATGGAGTAGCTACAATTATCTCGCTCCTTCTTCCAATTGTCGGAATTATCATGGGAGTAGTATATCTGACAAAGGACAAGGCAGAAGATAAAAAGCTAGGCGAGCATCTAATCGCAATCAGTATACTTGCTAGCATTGTTATTAGTTTCATTTGGTTCTCTTTTGTATCATCTAGAACACCATCTGTTATACCGATTAGTACTTTAGATTCACCTTCTGTTAACTTGACACCGACTAGTCCCCCTTGGGATATTGAAGCTGCGTATGTAAAGATTAGCAAAGGAATGACACGAGCGGCAGTGGAAGCAGTGATCAAAAAACCTGCAGCAAATTGTGCAAGAAGTGAACAATCCGGATCAGCAGATCAGTACGCTTCATGCTCATACGGGGGAGCAGGGGATCATGGTATAATCGTGATAAATTACGTTAACGACATTGTAACATCTACAGAAAAATCCACTTATTAGCCTACACTAGTGATTAATCATCATGTACTTAATTGACTCTGAATTCCTCTGAAATTTGTAAACTCAAGAAAAATGTGGATACCTAATATATAACTTCAGAAGTATAAGTTTACTAGAAGTGACTAGAGAATAAAAATACAATAACATAATCCATATTTCGGATGCTTATAGAACTAGTTACTATTAGAAAGCACTGTTGAATGTTTTTTTGCTCCAGTTAAGCTATGTTCTAGAAAAAAATTACTAGCTAAATTTAGAATTTGCGCTTACGAGTGCTTGAATAATCTCTTCATTCGACACATTTTTATTTGCGAATCGCACTAAAGGTAAGTGAGCCTGTTTAAATATTCTTTCAACTTCAGTATCACGCTCAATACGGTCTTTACTTTCGTGTGTATAATCATCTAGTTCTATGGCATACATTGGCTGGAGTGTAGTCTTATCGCAAAGCACGTAATCAACTGACTTACCGTTAATGTGTTTGAATGCATAGCTCCAATCCTGACCTTTAACTCGGTGTTCAAGGATTGCCGATAGGTGCACTTGAGGGAAGACATAATATCGCTCGCTCACAGCATCCTCTATTTTTGTAAAAAACTCCGACTCAGCCCTCGACATTAATAAGTTTTTAGCTGTGTATGTATAAGTATCTTTTTTACGAATCTTTCGCTCAACTTGAGAATTTCGTCGTACTAGATTAACAAATGCAGCAGCAACGATAAGAAATCCAGCTAAGAATAATACTTCCATGATTTCATCATAACAAAAATTCTCTCGAAGGAGTAGTTAAGCATAATCATCTTGGCTGGGGCAAGTCAATATGCTCAAAGCTGGCAAACAAATTTTGATCTGCATGCTGGCATCTGTACTATATAAGACATATAGATAGCCGTATTAACTAATACTAACGAAATTACGAATAAAATTTTACATTTGACATATAATGTGGACATGAATATATCATCGTCAGCTATAATCAGATACCTAAATGAATTGGGAATTAATGATACTGTTTCCGCAAAGAACGTTTTATCTGTTGCACCAAGAGAAAGACTTTTCGAAATCTCCAATGATTTAGCCGAACTTACTAAAAGATACAAATCTAATACTGGTATCGGTGATAAAAATATATTTAATTTCACAGCAAGTGGTTCAATATCGGGCAGTGGTCAAAGTTGTTCAGGCATAAGTTGTAGAATTAGCGAAGCGCGAGAATTAGGTCAATTCGCAGCACTATATGGAGATCGAATAACAATACCAAATTTCTTAGAGACTCATGGCAACATAGGCAAATCAGAATCAATGAAAGTAGATTTAGATCACTTCATAAATGTATTGCATGGAGACATAGCTGTATTGATGGTATATGGAGATTTATTAGAAACCGGTTTAATTAAATTCAGTGCAAATCAGGTAATGCACTGCACGAGATGCATGCAAAGAATGGTGGTAGGTAACGAACAGAAAACCATTATTAAAAGATATGATGAGCTGAATAAGATGACACTTAGCATGGTTCGTAAAAATGTTGTGTTTGAGCACAGTTTGAACAACAGAATCGATATCTACGACCCAAATGGATATACTGATTCGGATGGACATTCACTTACGCTTATTGATCAACCATTAATGAAAAACCTACCTCTCGGAATTATTAAAGAATCCGATGTCATAGACCTAAAATTAGCGGAGTATGTTTCCAACGGAATAGTGGATGATGTATTACAGCAAAATGTAGGACAAATGCAAAGCCGATCGACGTATCTTACGCCTAGATTAGTGGATGCATTTTTAATTGATACGCTCAATAACAAAAGTCTATCATTCGAAAACAACTCTGATTTAATGAAAAATATTACACATAACCTGCCACTTGCTAACGGAAATGATTTTATTGCTCTGGTAAACGTAAGGAGTTCCCAAATCGAGTATTTTGAAAGATATAAACACTCGCTCTCCTTGGTTTTGAAACAACTAGGCACTAATCCTAAATCTGAAGATGTAAAAGAAGCACTGGATCAGGAAGTGTTGCCGCATCTACTTAAACTTGATCAGATACTTAAGGCACATTCTGAAACAAGTATGAGTGATTTAAAAGCTATGGGGAAAATAACAGCAGTAACAGTAACCCTAGGGATAGCTGCCACTACAACATACCATCTAGATCCTAGTGCAGTAATTGGACTAGGTGCAATTGCTTCTCCTTCAGCACTTAGCGGCATAAAACATATTCTAAGGAGAAAGGAACAGCCAACCGAAGTTAAAGAAAATCAATATTATTTTTTATGGAATCAGAAACATTAATTACTTATTATTCATTGCTAACACCAAGTAATTAGTAATAGTCAGCATGACATTCGCATCCTTACTATCTTCACACTTCTCAAATTTGGCGTCATAATCTTTATGCTTGCAACAATAAGACATAATCTTATAATTAGTCATAGCTACGTAATCAAATACGAGTGTGGTCATAGAAAACGGTCCAAAAACAGGGTTTAATCCAGTAACTTCCGAATAAGTTATGCAAAGGATACACTCCCGGGGTCTACCGCGTAAAGAAACTAGCTTAATCTTTACCTGTAGTTTGCTATAATCACACACCTTTTTAGATGAACTACAAGGTATTGATGAAAAATCAATACTATTTTTAATTGGAGAAATCTATATGAATCGACATATAGGGTTATTACTTTTGACCAAAAATCAAACAAACAGTGGATTAAACTACAACCAAAAAACGTGCTTCGTTGGCGCAGAGCACTCAGTGCTGCGCCCTCGAGAGGGTGTCCTGTATAACTTGATTAATAGGACACATAAGGGGTTTTATCATGAACAATGAACTCTATAAACCAAAAGCAATAAAGGAAATTTCATACTTCGTTAATGCTCGTCAAAAAACATACAAATACTCAACCGAAATATATCTGCCAAGGCACCCATACGAAAAACTTGAAGATGGCTATGAACTATCGAATAGGCGTTCTTCGTCCGGCATACCCGTTCCGACGAGTGCCGAAGATAAAGAAGAGCGGTCGAAGCGTCGCACATACACAGCCGTAAAAGACATCGCACTTAGTAACGTATTTGAACTATTTGCCACATTGACTTTTAAAGAGGGGAGGGACAATCCAGATCTCTGCAAGCAAAAAATGAACGGTTGGCTCAAGCGACAGCGTAAACAGGATAAGTTGTTCCAGTACGTCATCGTATCAGAGTTTCATAAAGATGGAGTTTCACTACACTTTCACGCATTAATCAGTGGCTACACTGGCAAACTCGTTCGAGCTATCAATCCTAAGACCGATAGACCGCTAGTGAAAGGCCGTCGTGAAGTATATGACGTCCCAAACTACACGCTTGGACATAGTGAAGTATATGAAATAGGTGAAACCGAGGAAGACCGTATTAAAAGTGGTTTTTATCTTCTCAAGTACATCAAAAAAGATATGCCCAGCTTCAAGAATAAGAAACGTTACTGGTCGTCACGTGGACTCGATAAGCCAGTTACGATAGAAAACCCAGAGGAATGGTACTTTGCTTTCACACCAGATCACATGATTGAGAGTGAGTATGGGAAATTCCTCTTTTTCGATAATAAACGAATCGAGATATTCATACCATGAGTATGAGCCGTGAGGAGCTAGATGCTTTTAGAGAGTATGTAGAAATACTTGCGGCTATTATTGGTGATAAAAAAGACGAAGATGTATAATAAAAAGGCTCTCCAATTCAACAGACGACTATACCTAAGGAATTTTGTATTTCTGCTCTTAATGGGCGGTCGTGCCAGAAAAGTTTCCTTAGGGATGTCTGATTTGGAGAGCCATGACCGTCCATTTTTAGTTGGGAGAATTCAATGAAAGCCATCATCTTAGCAAGGGTTTCCAGTAGGGAACAGGAAGAAAATAATTCCATCCCCGCGCAAACACGCCGTCTTAATGAATACGCAGGTCGTGTTGGACTTGAAATCATCGAAACTTATCAATTAGTTGAATCTTCAACCAAAGCTAATCGAACCAAATATAATGAACTAATTGGCTATATAAAACTTTCGTCAGAAATTATCGTACTTATTGTCGATACTGTTGATCGTCAACAACGAGACTTTAAAGAATCAGTCGTGCTTGATGAATTACGAAAAAGCGGCAAGCTTGAACTCCATTTCATGCGCGAAGGTCTTGTTATCAGCCAAACATCAAACAGCTCTGAAATTATGCGATGGGATATGAGTGTAATGTTTGCAAAAAATTACGTTCAGCAGTTGAGTGATAATGTGAAACGTAGTAATGAGCAAAAGAGGCAAAATGGCGAGTGGTCTGGCAAGGCTCCATTCGGATATAAGAATATTGATCTATCAGATGGCAAAAAATGGATAGAACCACATGAAACAAATGCCGATGCAGTCCGAGATATTTATCATTGGTATGCGTCTGGGTCTTACTCGATGCAACAAGTTCGCATTAAGCTTGCCGAAGAACGTCAGGTAACACTTGCACTAAGCTCGGTAGACAGAATATTAAAAAACCCTTTCTATTACGGCATCATGCGTGTTAAAGGTGAGATGTACGCTCATCGCTACACTCCTCTCATTACAGGGAAAACATTCGACTCCGCTCAGCAGTTTTCTTCCAGGTTCAAAATAAAGCCTATTAAATATGCAGGACTGCCATATTTTTATCGAGGTTTGATTACGTGTGGCACTTGTGGATGTAGTATCACGCCGGAAAAGACAAAGAAATACATCTACTATCACTGCACCCAGTACAAAGGCAAACATGGTGCGAAGTCTACTCGTGAAGAAGTTATTACCAGACAGCTTACCGATGCCTTTAAAGCGATCCAACCAACTGAGAAGCAATACGATGAGGTAATGACTGCCTTGAAGCTCTCGAACCACGATAAGATCAATTATAAAGCCAACCAAACAGCTCATTTCCATGCCGAACTATCAAAGATAGATATACGAATGAGTAAACTTTATGATTCATACCTAGATGGAGATATTGAGAAGGATTTCTATAAGTCAAAACGCGAAGATATGAAATCACAACTCCGTTCAATAAATGACAAACTTCAGTCAATTGATAGTGCAAATGAAAACTTCTACGAAAATGCGCAAATGATCATGAATCTCGTTCGTAACGGGGGCGACTTATTTGAAAGTTCTAAACTAGAGGAAAAAAGACGTTTAGTAAACTTGGTACTTCAGAACCTCGAACTTTTAGATGGTCAATTGAGGTGGAAATATAAAAAGCCATTCAATACGATGGCTTCTTATAACAATCATACCTCTTGGCTGGGATGGAGGGATTCGAACCCCCGGATGCTGGTACCAGAAACCAGTGCCTTACCACTTGGCGACATCCCATTAGCAATACAAATTGTACACTAGTCAGACATAAGTCTCAACTTGTTGTCAAAATAACTTTATTTTCACATATTTTCACGTCATATACTAAAGCGTAAGCAATAACTTATGAACATAGGAGGCTTGCAATGCACTTATCAACGAAAACTCTCACATCGCTTTTACTGGTTACAGCAGTAGCTGCTGCCATACCGGGTATTAGTACAGTTTCTGGCAGTAAGCGACGACGTGAATCACAGTATGATCGCCTATTGCAACGCCATGATCGTAAAGGTTGTATTAGAGCTGATGTGCTTGGTTTAACTCCTGAAGTGTTTCACGCTCTACAAAAGAAAAAAACATTCAAAGAAATTATCCAGAGGCAAGGTTTTAAAAACGTGAGAGCATTTAGATTAGCTCTACTTGGTAAGCTTCGATTAGAGTTACGCGCCAGAGGCTGGACTAGGCAAAAGATTGATAACTTCGTTGTTATGCGTAGTAGTCGCATTGGCTAGGTAAGCATAGGCGAGTATACTAATAATCATGACAGCACAAACTCTTATTAAATTTCTTGCAGACGGTGCCATTATCCCCGCAGTTCTCATCGGAGTATACGCGCTTGTCTGGCGTATACCTAAGGGCCAAAGATTCGAAGCGTATTGTCGTATCTTAATGGCTGGCCTCACTTCTTACCTCATTGCTAAGTTACTCGCGTCTGTTTACCAGCCAAGTAACGAACGTCCGTTTGAGATACTTGGTGTTGCACCCGGGGCATCTTATCTCAACAATCCTGGTTTTCCATCCGATCACGTCTTATTCTTGAGTGCTCTCACACTTGCAGTCTGGTTTGAAACTAAAGCACGAAAACTCGCAGTCATTATGGTAATACTAACGGTGCTCGTTGCTATTGGTCGCGTGCTTGCGCTTGTTCATACCCCTCTTGATGTCATAGGTGCGGTGGTTGTCGCAAGCGTTGGTGCATTATGGTATTTTGAACGGGACAAAATACTAGTCAAAGCAAACACTCGCAAAATACACAAAAAACTAGTACAATAATCTCCATATTGAACGAGGGAGAGTGTTATGTCAAAAGTAGTTGAGCAAAAGCGAGAAGTTGTACCGTATATAGATATGGAGGTTCGCCAATTTGCGAGTATTTTGATTACCGGACTTGGTGTCGGGATTGTTATATGGGCACTTGAAGCTGTTCTTGCAACATATGTCTTTGGACCAATCATGTGTCATGATGCAGGTCAGGCGAGCTGCCGCTCAGTTGACACATATTCAGAAATTGTATCATCTGTATTCGGTACATTAGCTGGACTCGTCGCGCTCGTGCGACTACGTGTCTATAGACCACTTCTCGTTGTCCTCAGCGCTCTTATTGCACTCTGGGGACTATTTGTTGTCACGCGTGACATGACGTGGGCACTTAGTCTTACTTCATCCGCAGTATTATACGCTTTCGTGTATGGTTTATTTAGCTGGGTTGCACGAATTCGATCGTTTCTAATTTGTGTCGTTTTCATCATTATTGCGCTCGTGTTTATTCGTTTCGCAATCAATTAGCGATGGTATACTGATAAGTATGGAATTACTTATCTCGATCGTACTTATTGTTGTTATTGTAGGCTTTGGAGTATCTGTTTTTATATTACAGAGCCGCCTTCGTGAACTGAAAAATACTGGGGCTGTTGAACTAATGAAAGCCGACGTTACTGAACTATCTCGCAGCATTGCACTGCTTCAGCAGGCCATGGGCGATAAGTTAGAACGAAACCAACTCGCCGTTCAATCATCTGTCCAGAGACAGCTTGGTGAAAGCTCAAAACTTGTTGCTGAAGTGACGCAGAGGCTTGCAAAACTAGATGAAACAAATCGCCGAGTTGTCGATGTTGCTGATGAATTAAAAACCTTACAAAACGTACTTCAAAATCCTAAGCAGCGTGGAGTATTTGGAGAATACTATTTAGAGTCAGTTCTTGATAATATTTTGCCACCAAAAAACTTTAAGATGCAGTATAAGTTTAAGGATGGTGAAATAGTTGATGCAGTCATATTTCTAGAAAAAGGCCAGATGCTATCAATAGACAGTAAGTTTAGTCTCGAAAACTATAACCGAATGGTCGGTGAGTCAAGCAGGCCTGAGAGAGAAAAACTGCTCGCAAAAGTAAGGAATGATCTAAAGCAGAGAATTGATGAAACAAGTAAATATATTCGCCCTGATGAAAATACAATGGATTTTGCATTTATGTTCATCCCAAGTGAGTCACTTTACTACGACCTACTTATTGGTGATGTAGGTACTGGAAGCAGCGCACGTGATTTGATTGAGTATGCATTTCGCGATAAAAAGGTTATCATTGTCAGTCCTACAAGTTTCATGGCGTATCTTCAAACGGTACTCCAAGGCCTTCGAAGTCTTCAAATCGAAGAACAAGCTAAAGATATTCAAATTCGTGTAGGTAAACTTGGCCAGCATATTGGAAAGTTTGAAGAGTACATGCAAAAACTTGGCTCTAGTCTTGGAACGACAGTCAATCATTTTAACTCAGCGCATAAAGAACTTGGTAAGGTTGATAAAGACGTGATTAAAATCGCTGGTACTGCTGCGGGCGTCGACCCCGTTATAATTAGTCGACCACAGCAAGATGAATAGATTTAAGTCATATAAAATATCCTCCCGATCGGGAGGATATTTTATATGACTTAAAGTAGCTTAGGCTACTTTTTCGTCGTTGTTCTTTAGTAGGTCAAAGATAATGAAACCGATGACTGCACCAAGAATTGGTCCAAGTACGTAGATTGCAATTGGCCACACTTTGAATGATAGGGCTTGAAGAGCGATTGCTACGGCTGGGTTTAGGATAGCTGTAGCCTGGATCACACCAGCTGCTGAGCTAGCGATAAGTAGGGCAGCAAAAAGTCCGAAGCCCATAGTGAAGGCAACAGAAACACGTTCTTTTGCACGAATGATACTTGCAACTGTAAATCCGAAGATGAATGTTCCAAGAACTTCTGCGGCAAATACATACCATTCTTTACCACTAGGGATTGCTGCAGCTGCAAATAGCTGAAGTGCACCAGTTGTGGCTTGACCTGTTGTAGGGTCGGTGACTGTACTGGCATTGCTAGCATGCGCAAACCAGTTCAGGATCACGAGCGCAAGCATCGAACCAAGTACTTGAGCTACAGCATATGCGAGTGCTCTCTTGCCACTAATGCGGCGAGTAAGCCAAGCAGCAATAGATAGTGCTGGGTTAAAATGTGCATTTGAAAGTGTGCTTATTGCTAGAACGAGTCCAATAAGTGTGAACCCAACAATAACTGGGCTGCCTTGTGATGCAATGATCGCTGCGGTAAAAATAAACGTACCGACAAACTCTGCGAGTACTGCGCTTATTGATACTTGGCTAAGCATAAATCGAGAATTCGATTTAGTCACAGCTGTCGTAACGGTATGTGCACGTGGTTCAGTCGCCTTGATCGTTGTTACTTTAGTAATTGATTGTTTTTTTGCTGCCGACTTCTTCGTCGCTACAGCGGCTTTTTTCGTTGCCATTGATTTCCCTCCTTACAGTGAAATATGACGATAGTATACCATATCATAAAAGTAATAAACATGAGTGCTATACTATGATCATGGCATTATTCGTTAATCAGAACTCAAATCGAACAAAACTTCAAGAACAACTTGCGGCCGAACTACAAGCAAAGGCTAAGAAGCGTGCAGAGCTAGATACGACCATTCATGATGGCGTAAATGACTCCGCGTATTTGAATGGTACTAAAAAAACAACATCACTTGCATGGATATGGGTTGTCATTGTTCTTATCGCGATCGCAGCGCTAATCTTTTTGACTATCAAGGCATCGATGCGCTAAGATAAACATAAGTAAATATAATAGGAATTTCACCTCACATGGATGAACAGAAGAACATAACGCCAACCCCAGCACAGTTTCCTGAACCAACGCCAGTATCACCTCCCGAAACTATAAATGCTAGCCCCTCTATTGAACCAGCTGCGTATCAACCACAACCCATAGCGCCGGCTCAAGAGTTTAACGCATCCTCTACTCCAGCTAATTCAGTTACGACGGTATCAGCGCCAGTAATATCTTCATTTACTCAACCATCCCCAGCTCCAAGCCAGCCTATTGCTGCTCCGGAAAGCTTTCCGCCAGTCGAATCACCTAAGAAAAAATCAAACCTCCTATGGCTATGGATCACTATTGGTGTTGTCTTCCTACTCGCAGTTATCACTGCAGTTCTTTTCTTTGTCTCAAAGCAAAATGCTGACAAAGTTGCTGACGACTATACAAAATCTGTTTCAAGCTACGTTGATAAGATTCATACAGATGTCGGCGCATCTGCCAGTGCTTCAGATGCTAAAAAAGATCTCGATAATGATCTTTCTAAAAAGCCAGTTCTTAAAACTGCATTTTTAAGTAGCTTTAGTGATAAGTACAAAAAAGCAACTGAACTACAAAAGACAGTTGAAACTCAGCTAGGTACCTTTGATGCTGGTATCAATGACCTTGCTGGTGTTGATAGCTATATCAACCATAATAAAGAAAATTACACAAAGATCACTACAGCGATAAGTACAATTCAATCATCATCTAACGAAACAACTGTGCTAAGTGCTATGAACGATGCGCTTAGCGTCATGAAAGATGCACAAACTTCAACAGAATCAGCAGTGTTTCCAACCGAACTTGCGACAACAAAGACAAGTTTGATCAATGCATACAAAGATGAGACTAAATACTGGCAAGCACTGATTGATGCTCGCAAGGCAAAAGATTCAACAGCTTACGAAGCAGCTCTAAAAGATTTTACAACCGCTAGTGATGATGAATCAACAGCACTTGATACTGTAAACACTTACTACTACAGTCTTTCAACGAAACGTAACGATCTCTTAGATAAGCTTGATTCGTTTCATAAAGACCTCGTCTAGTATTTAAATAGACATATGACACATCTGTCTCGTGAAAGGTGTGTCTATAAGACGCGACATTATGTATAATGGAACTACTATGAATGAAAGCGTCCGAAACGTCCTTGACGAACTACTTGCCCGTGTAAAATCGAGTGATCAACCGACGGACATTCTAAAAGCGAGTGAACTAAAACAGTTATACTCACGTATCGCAACTCTTGATCCAAGTGAACGAAGTCAGTATGGACAGTCTGTTAATAAAGCTAAAAAGATACTTGAAGATGCTGTTGGTGAACGGGTTGCAGAGATTGATACTATATCTATCGTGCCAATTGATGTAACTGCTCCTTGGGATATTAACGGTACTGCGCAGTCACTACTGCCAACTGAGTTTGGGACAAAACACCCATTAACACGCGAACTTGAGAATGTTGTCGATATTTTTACCCGAATGGGATTTGAGGCTGTTGAGTCTCGTCAGATCGATGATGATCACCACATGTTCGGAACGTTAAATTTTCCAGAAAATCACCCAGCACGGGATGGTTATGATACATTTCGAACAGAGGAAGGATTTATTCCACCCGCTCACACTTCAACAATGCAGCACCGTATTCTTAAATTAGGTAAGGCAAAGCTTGAAGCGGGTGGCCAAATCGCTGCTGTGAGCTATGGGCGTGTATTTCGTAATGAAGATGTCGACGCCACTCACGAACACACATTTTACCAATGTGAAGGAGTTTTTGTCAGTAAGGATGCAACCCTTGGTGATATGCTCGGAACACTTCGTTCATTCTTTGAAACATATTATGGTCAAAAGCTAAAAATTAAAACTCAGCCAGCCTACTTTCCATTTGTTGAACCCGGCCTTGAGTTTGCCATTGAAAAACCAGCCGCGCTTGGTGGTAAGCCGGGTGATTGGCTGGAGATGCTTGGGTGCGGTATGATTCATCCTAATGTACTAACAGCAGCGGGTATTGATACGACGCAGTATCGTGGATTTGCATGGGGTGGCGGTATAGAGCGTCTTGTCATGCTGAAGTATGGTATAGAAGATTTGCGTCATTTTGAATCAGGTAAACTATCATTTTTGAGAAAGTTTTTATGAACGATATAGCCAAAAGCATCTTAAGCACTAATACACTTATGACACTATCAACCGTAAGTGAAGATGGGTCACCACTTGGGACACCTGTTCATTTTGCTTATGACGACAAGAATATTTATTGGTTCTCGTTTGATGCTTCTTCACATTCTGTCAATATTGCTCATGAACCTCGAATTTTTATTACTATCTTCAACTCAGGGCAAAACATCGGTAGCCTCGATGAGCGTGCTGCACTTTACATTGCAACTACTGCACATAGTGTCGAAGGCGACGAAGAACGTTACGCACAGGATGTTTTCGCAGATCGAGTTCAAGATGACCGACCACTAGGTGAGGGTGCTCATTTTTACAGCGCACCTTTTGGTGAGCTCGATGAGGATAGGTCAAATGCACAGAGAATATACTACTGTTTTAATCAAGGATACGTCGCGTGATTATTTCGCTTAACTGGTTAAAGAAATTTACTTCTGTTGACATACCTGTCGATCAACTCGCAAATCTTATTGGTGCACGATTAGTTGAAATTGAAGAGACCGTTTCTTTAATTGGAAAATATGACGGTGCTCTTATTGTTAAGGTTGTTGAGTGTGCAAAACTTGAAGGCAGTGACCATTTGAATGTTACAAAAATTGACGATGGTGGTATTACTCAAAATATAGAACGGGATGAAAATGGGTACATTCAAGTTGTATGTGGTGCTCCAAACGTGCGAGCAGACATCTTAGCTGTATGGTTGACACCTGGTAGCACTGTTCCGTCAACTGTTACTGATAAAGAACCATTTGTCCTTGGAGCTCGAAAGTTAAGAGGAGTTATAAGTAATGGGATGCTTGCAAGTGCGCATGAACTTGATTTATTCGAGGACCATAGTGGTATTCTCGAGGTAACTAGTGATAACCATCCAGGCACAAAGTTTGCGGATGCATTTGAACTTGATGATTGCTTACTTGATATTGAGAACAAATCACTCACGCACCGTCCTGA
Source organism: Candidatus Saccharimonadales bacterium (assembly GCA_039928925.1). Lineage (NCBI taxonomy): Bacteria > Candidatus Saccharimonadota > Candidatus Saccharimonadia > Saccharimonadales (SeqCode) > Saccharimonadales bacterium (SeqCode). Next base: position 221,431 of record JBDSSF010000001.1, read on the forward strand.
TACTTTTGGGATTATCGGTTTTGCGCGTGAAGTAGCTGCAATTCAAGAAAAACAGTTTACAACTCCAAGCTGGCTTGAAACATTGAATCCAGATTTTGGAGACAAAAGTGGTGATCTGCCAGCACCGATCGTTTCGATTGATTCGCCTGAGCTATCTGCTCGATATCAAGCAGTTGTGCTTAGCGGAGCAGATGCTTCACGTCAATCACCGCTGATGATTCAAACGTATCTTTCAAGGGTAGGCGTACGTCCTATTAATGCAGTAGTCGACGTTACTAATTATTTAATGATGCTGACTGGTCAACCTCTTCATGCTTTTGATTACGATAAGGTCCTAGCTGTTGGTGGTGAAGATCCGACAATTCACGTTCGTGGTGGATATGAAGGTGAGACACTTGAGCTACTCGATGGACGCAGTGTTGAACTCGATTCAGGCGATATCGTTATTGCTAGTGGGAAAACTGCAATTGGACTTGCTGGTGCGCTGGGTGGTTCGAATACAGAAATTGATGAGAATACAAAAAATATTATTATCGAGAGTGCGACGTTCAATCTCTATAATCTTCGATCTACTCAGATGCGTCATGGTATCTTTAGCGAGGCTATCACAAGGTTTACAAAAGGGCAGCCAGCTGAGCTCACGGCACCAGTACTTGCAGAAGCGGTTCGACTAATGGATGAATGGGCCGGTGCGAAGCGAGTAAGTGATATTGCTGATTGCTACGTAGTAAAGCACGAGCCCCTAATGCTAGGTGTTCATAGTCTTACGATTAACAATGTACTTGGAAGTTATCTTACTGGCGACGATATTCGCAGTATATTAGGACACGTCGAATTTCACATTAAGAAGATAGATGATGAAATGAGTGAAGTCACCGCCCCATATTGGCGCTCCGACATACATATCATCGAAGACATTATTGAAGAAGTCGGTAGGTTACATGGGTTTGATTCTATAACACCAACTCTACCGACCCGGGACTTCACAGCCGTACGGCCTGATACATTTGATCAACTTCGTTCTCGGATTCGCGATGTGCTTGTCCGTGCTGGTACAAATGAAGTTCTCACGTATAGTTTCATCCACGGTGATGTATTAAAAAAAGCCAATCAAAATCCTCAAGATTCATATCGAATCACAAACAGCCTAAGTCCTGATCTCCAGTACTATCGTCAAAGTTTAACACCGAGCCTGCTTGGCCTTATTCATCCAAATATTAAAAGTGGGTACGAGAGTTTTTCACTATTTGAAATGAATAAAACGCATACTAAAAAAGCAGATTTGGTAGAAGATAACGTTCCTGCTGAACAGCACCGCCTCGCACTCATTATAGCGAGTAAGGTAAGTGGTAACGGTGCTCCGTACTATAAGGCAAAGAAAATTGTAGAGTATCTTGGTGCCTCGCTCGGTTTAAAGCTTGCATACAAATCATTTCCAGATGAAACAGACCTAGCATTTACGAAGCCGTTCGAACTTCGTCGTAGTGCCCGAGTTGTCGATGTCGCTACAGGCCAATCAATTGGTATTGTTGGTGAATACAAACGATCTGTCATAAAAAACTTTAAATTACCAGAATATACTGCTGGATTTGAACTTCTACCTGCGGCTATTTCGCTCGCTCTTCTAAATGTTGAACCTGCCTATAGTCCATTAAGCCGTTTTCCTGCCAGTGAGCGTGATGTATGCTTCAAAGTTGATACGAATACTTCGTACAGTAGTGTCATCGATGCAATCAATATAACTCCTGTTGAAGAAAGTATAGCTATTGCGGTTAGCCCGGTTGATATTTATCAGGCTGAAGATCTTCAATCTAAAAATATTACAGTTCGTTTTAGACTCACTCCTCGTGATAAAACACTGACAAGCGATGACGTACATGAAGTGGTAAATAACCTGACTGATGCAGTTATAAGCGCCACAAACGCAATCGTTATCTAGAGTACCATTTATGCTTATACCAGTGTATGATGGAGGGAGATATGCCTAAGCTTAAACGTCGTGCGGTGAAGAGATTTGCGAAAGTTCTCGCTCTTCTTGTAGTAATTGGTGCACTATTTTTTGGTGTCCGCATGCTCCTAAATGGCTTAAATATTGATGTATTAAATCCACAAGGTGAAGTTGCAATGAAAGAACGTAACTTAATTATGTTCACACTACTTTTAAGTCTTGTGGTTGTCGTCCCAGTCTTTACGATGCTTATTGTTTTCTCCCTGCGCTACAATGCTAACAATATAAAAAAAGCTAGATACACTCCTGATTGGGATGGAAGTAGAACACTTGAAACAATTTGGTGGGGCATACCATGTATTATCATCCTAGTGTTAAGCGTTGTAACCTGGCAATCAAGCCATGATCTTGATCCGTTTAAAAAACTTGATTCTCCAGTAAAAGCGATCGATGTGCAGGTTGTTTCACTTCAGTGGAAGTGGTTATTCATTTATCCAGATCAGCATATTGCTAGTGTGAATCTTTTACAAATCCCTGAAAATACACCAGTTAATTTTACTCTGACATCTGATGCACCAATGAATTCATTCTGGATTCCTAGTCTTGGGGGTCAGGTTTATGCCATGAGCGGCATGTCGACAAAACTGAGCCTAATCGCAAATAGTAAGGGTGACTTCAGAGGCTCTTCGTCAAATATTAGCGGTACAGGATTTGCGGACATGAATTTTATTGCACGTTCAAGTTCAAGATCTGACTTTGACGATTGGGTTAAAAATAGTAAAAAGTCTTCTATGACTCTTGATGATGTAAGCTATGGTGACCTGGTTAAGCCTGGAACACTTGATAATCCACGCACATATTTACTCGCTGATAATAGCCTCTATGATAAGATAGTGATGAAATATATGGCACCAGTCATTGACGATAGTCATGATAGTATGTCGCGCATGCAAATGGAGGGAATGTAATGAGTTTTATTGACGATGTGTTTGGCAGACTCAGTTTCGATTCCTTTCCAAAAGAACTCGTAACACAAGTTGGAGCGGTAAGCATTGTTGTTATGGGAATTCTTGCCGTATCAGCTATGTTCTACTTTAAAAAATGGACATGGCTCTGGAATAATTGGCTAACAACACTTGATGCAAAGAAAATTGGTGTTATGTACATCATCGTTGCCGTTATCATGGGGCTTCGAGGAGTTGCAGATGCAATGATGATCCGTGCTCAGCAAGTAATAGGAAGTGGCGGAACTGAGCACCTTGTAAGTTCTGATACATTCCAACAAGTCTTCTCAGCGCACGGTACGATTATGATTTTCTTCGTTGCAATGGGCCTCATGTTTGGACTCATCAATCTTGTACTACCGTTACTTATAGGTGCTCGTGATGTTGCGTTTCCATTTCTAAACTCGGTTAGCTTTTGGCTATTTACAGCTGGGATGATCCTCATAAACACATCTCTTCTTGTCGGCGGTTTTTCACCTGGTGGTTGGCTTGGATATCCACCTCTTACAGAACTTGCTTATAATCCAGGAGCAGGAGTTGATTTTTGGATCTGGTCACTCCAAATAGCAGGTGTTGGAAGTTTACTATCAGGCATAAACTTTCTCGTAACGATTCTTCGTAAACGAGCTAAAGGCATGACACTTATGAAAATGCCAATTTTTGCGTGGAGCGTCCTTGTCACGACAATTTTAATTATATTTGCTTTCCCGATCCTTACGGCTACACTCGGTATGTTAGGGCTAGACCGTCTGATGGGCATGCACTTCTTTACGTCTGATTTTGGCGGTAATCCGATGATGTATATCAACCTCATCTGGGCATGGGGACATCCAGAGGTCTACATTCTTATTTTGCCAGCATTTGGCATATTCTCAGAAATAGTCGCAACATATTCTCAAAAGCGTTTATTCGGTTACAAGACAATGGTAGTTGCACTCTTTGCTATTACATTTCTTTCATTTGTTGTTTGGTTGCACCACTTTTTCACGATGGGCGCGGGTGCAAACGTAAATGCATTCTTTGGTATAACTACAATGATTATTGCAATTCCTACAGGCGTTAAAATATTCAACTGGCTATTTACGATGTATCGCGGCCGTATTCATTTTAAATCACCAATGTTTTGGTTCTTTAGCTTTGTTATGACTTTTACACTCGGTGGTGTGACCGGTGTGCTCATGGCGGTACCAGCAATCGACTTCCAGGTGCACAACAGTTTGTTCCTGGTCGCCCATTTCCACAACGTAATTATTGGTGGAGTTGTGTTCGGCTACTTTGCGGGACTTTCGTACTGGTTCCCGAAGATATTTGGCTTTACTCTTAACGAACGCCTTGGAAAATACGCATCATATTGCTGGACAGTTGGATTTTTAGCAGCTTTCTTGCCGCTTTATATTCTAGGGCTTATGGGCGCAACGAGACGACTTGATCACTACGAAGCATCAACTGGTTGGCAAGGTCTATTCATTGTCGCAGGAGTAGGTGTTGTGATCATTTGCTTTGGTATATTCTTGCAACTGCTTCAAATAGGCGTGAGCGTGTGGCAACGTAAAAAGAATCTTGATACAACAGGCGACCCATGGAATGGCCGAACTCTTGAGTGGTCAGTACCTTCGCCTGCTCCTTTTTATAATTTTGCAATTAGCCCTGTAGTCACATCCCGAGATGAATTCTGGGAACAAAAACAAGCTATAAAAAATGGATCAAAACCAGCAAAACGCGTATACGAAGCTATCGAATTACCAAAGAGTAGTGGTATTGGAGTAATTATTGCTGGGTTTGCTTATATTCTAGGTTTTGGACTTATCTGGCATATGTGGTGGCTTGCCATTGCTGGTTTACTGGGCATTATTATTACAATAATTATTCGCACAAGTAATGACGATACCGAGTATACAATTTCAGCTGCAGAGATTGAGCGACTTGACCGAGCAGCTCATGGAGGTACTATCTAATGAATGTAAAACATAGTGAAGATGTAAAGATGGACATGGTCGATAAAGCCAGGCAGGGTACCTCAGCACTCGGCTTCTGGATTTACCTTATGACTGACTGTCTACTATTTGGCGCTCTCTTCGCCACTTATGCTGTCCTCCGCGACAGTACATTCGGTGGTCCATCCGGTAAAGAACTGTTTGACATGCCATTTGTGCTTGTTGAAACACTCATACTACTTACGAGTAGTTTTATATGTGGCTTACTGATGCTTGCTGCAAAAGCAAACCGTAAAAAACTTGTTATCACTGGCCTCGTCATGACATTCTTACTTGGTGCAGCTTTTCTAACGCTTGAGTTGACTGAGTTTACAAAACTTGCGACAGAAGGTCATAGTTGGCAAGCGAGTGCGTTTCTTTCAGCGTTTTTCACGCTGGTTGGAACCCATGGACTGCACATAACAGCTGGATTACTTTGGATCGGTGTGATGATATGGCAAATATCTCGGATTGGGCTTACGGAGGGCGTAGTACGCCGATTGACACTCTTTAGCTTATTCTGGCATTTTCTTGATGTAATTTGGATATTCATATTCACATTTGTCTATTTATTGGGGGTTATATAATATGAATCACGATACTAAGCTAGTTCGATCACCTCAATTTGTTGCATTTTGGAGTCTTACGGCTGGATTCGTTCTGTCTGTCAGTTTGACGCTTTGTGCTTACTTTGTTGCAGTTGGTAATATTAAAGATAGCGTTACGGCAACAGTAGTGCTTGTTATCCTAGCATTAGTTCAGCTCATGGTTCAGCTGGTATTTTTCTTGCACTTTGGTCACGAGAAAAGGCCACGTTGGAACATGCTCGCGTTTTGTTTCATGGGCATTATGTTGTTTGTCGTTGTGGCCGGTTCGATATGGATTATGTATAACTTAAATTACAATATGATGACAATGACACCTGATCAAAAAAATACCTACATGCAAACACAGAGCAATAAAGGGTTTTAATTTATATGGCAAGTTTTAAGGACTATTATTCTCTGACCAAACCTGGTGTTTTGTATGGAAACGCACTGACTGCTGCTGCTGGATTTTTATTAGCAAGTAGGGGTCACATTGATGTATGGCTATTCATTGCGCTGTGTGTCGGAACGACACTTATTATTGCATCGGCCTGTGCACTTAATAACTTTCTTGATCAAGATATTGATAGCAAGATGGCCCGTACGAAAAAAAGGGTCATCGTTGCAGGTATTGTTCCTGGATCACACGCAGTCGTACTATCAATCGTGCTCGGTATTGTTGGACTTGCTATACTCCTTCTTTATACGAATCTTCTCGTTGTATATATCGGTATTATTGGCTTTATCGTGTATGTTTTATTCTATGGCATGCTATCAAAACGTCTTTCGTATCACGGAACACTTGTTGGGAGTATTTCTGGAGCAACGCCAATTCTTGCTGGATACTGTGCCGTTGGTGGAGTCATTGATCCAGGAGCCATAATCGTTTTTGCAATTTTATTCTTGTGGCAGATGCCAGAATTTTATTCCATTTCTGTGTATCGACGTAAGGAGTATGAAGCCGCTGGGGTTCCAGTCATCTCAGTTATAAAAGGCGCTAAGAAAACACGAACACAAATTTATTTTTACACGGCGGCGTTTGTTATAGCAACGGCAATGTTAACCGCATTTGGCTATACGGGATATATCTATTTAGTAATTATGATGATTCTTGGTGGGTACTGGCTATACCTAGGCGCAAAAGGGCTTCGTGTTGAAGAAAAAGATAGCGATGATTGGGCACGAAAAATGTTTAGATTTTCACTTATAATTCTACTCGTATTTTGTGCATTAATAAGTGCTAGTAGTCTATTACCGTAAGTGTTATACTGATCCTATGATTGTTTTTCTCCATGTTTTAATTGCACTTTCAAGTATCATTTTGACAACTTATGCGTTCTTTCGACCATCACGTAAACTGCTTAATGCAAGTTATGCGTTTATTGGACTAACGTTAGCAAGTGGTATCTATATGGTAGTGCAATCACCATCTCATATGCTTGAGGCATGTAGTATCGGTGTATTTTATCTAGTCGTTGTAGCAAGTGGCACAGTTGCTGTGAGAGCGAAACTAAGTAAGCTTGATCACAGTAATGTGACTTCTAACTAAGTGGTCCGTGTAATAAACGAAATTAAAAAGGATTTATAATGAATATTACTGTTGTTGGTGGCGGCTTTGGTGGTGTGAAGGCAACACTCGAACTTGCAAAAAATCGTAAAAATCATGTGACACTTATCAGTGATAAAGCAGATTTCCAATATTACCCAGCACTCTACGGAACAGCTACTGGCCAAAGCCATCTTCAATCATGGGTTCCACTTGGAAAAATATTTGCAAATCGACCAAATATCGATGTTATTATTGATGAAATGGTTAAGATTGATCCAAGCACAAAAATGCTTATTGGTAACTCTGGAAGAACATATAAATACAATCTACTGATCCTTGCTCTTGGTGGAATTACAAGCTACTTTGGTATAAAGGGAATTGAAACATATTCATACGGTATAAAGTCTGCAGAAGAAATCCGCGAACTAAAACAGCATCTTTACAAGTCCATGTTCGAAGAGCATAAGATGGAAAAGGACTACGTTATTATTGGCGCTGGTGCAACAGGCGTTGAACTTGCATCGGCTATGAATGAGTATATAGAGCGCCTTCGAGTTGACTATAGACTTCCTAAAAAGAGGGTTCGCATTAATCTTATCGAAGCATCTCCACGAGTACTTCCTCGTATGTCTGAAGCATCGAGTAAGAAGGTGGCAAAGCGTCTTCAGCAACTTGGTGTTCATGTGATGACAAATCAAAAAGTTGAAGAGCAGACTGCAGACTCGCTTATCGTAAACGGAAAGACTATTAAGAGCCATACGGTAATTTGGACAGCGGGTGTTGCTAACTCACCTTTCTATCAGGCTAATGCAGAGCATTTTGTTTTTGCAAAAAATGGTAAGGTTGTCGTTGACGAACACATGAGGGCATTTAAGGATGTCCATGTAATAGGTGATAACGCATTTACTGCCTATAGCGGACTTGCTCAAACTGCCCTTCATGATGCTATTTTTGTCGCACGGAATCTTGAAAGAAAACAGATTGGTAAAAAGCGTAAACTATACAAAGCAAAACTACCTCCAGTTGTCGTTCCTGTGGGTGATATGTGGGCAGTCTTCGAATGGAGAAAGATTCGTCTTAGCGGATGGATGGCTTCACTAATTCGTAATGCAGCTGACATGGTTGGCTATTCAGATATATTGCCATTTGGCCAAGCACTTGGTGCATGGCGCGCGCATAAAGTACTTGAGGATGATTATTTTCCTGCAAGCGAAAAACCTGACGCCAAATAGTAAAAATTTGCTATACTTAAGAGAGTTAAATTTCAGGGGGATATAGATATGGCCACACCAAAAGGTCAAAGAATTGGAATATGGATTATTGCCATCGCATTATGCGTCGGTACGTTAGGTGGCTTTGCAGTCATGATACTTGGAACAGGTAATGCAAAAATAGATCAAGCAGCGCAGCAGAAGGCAGTTGCAGATCAAACTGCGCAGCAAGAGGCAGCATCAATTGCACACGCGGCATCTAGTAAGCCGCTTGACGGTTATAGTGCGGCAGCATTTGATAAAGCAAGTGTCACGGCGCTTGGCGTTGAAGTAGTCAAAGAAGGTGATGGGGCAGCGGTTGCGGCTGATTCGACAATCGTCGCTGACTACTTTGGCTGGACAAGTGACGGTAAGATTTTTGATAGTACGAACCAGGACGGCACAAATACTTCTGCCACGTTTAGCCTCGCACAGGTTATTCAAGGATGGACCAAAGGACTTAATGGAGTCAGGGTTGGTTCAACAGTGAAACTAACTATCCCAGCTGATCTTGCATATGGCACAGCTGGAAGTCCTCCAACAATCGGCGCGAGTGAGCCACTTCAGTTCATCGTTACTGTGAAATCTATTAAATAGTGCTATACTAAGTATAGTAATAAGGAGACACTATGGACGAAAAAATTCGTGACGTTATCATGATTGGCGCAGGTCCAAGTGCACTTGCAGCTGCTGTTTACACAACTCGTGAAGCTATTGATACAGTATTATATGAAAAAGGTGTAATTGGTGGCCTTGCTGCAATCACTGACTGGGTAGATAACTACCCAGGCTTTGTTGACGGTATTGCTGGTCTAAAACTTGCCGAACAACTTCAAGGTCAGGCAGAAAGATTCGGTGCTCAAATAGAATTTGGTGATGTATCTGAAATTCGTGACGAAGGTGATTTAAAAGTTGTTGTTGTCGATGGTCAGGATATTCGTGCACGATCCGTTCTTATTGCTACAGGTAGTGACTACAATAAGCTTGGTATTCCAGGTGAAGCAGAATATTATGGCCGTGGTGTGCATTACTGTGCAACATGTGACGGTGCTTTTTACCGTGATAAAAACCTAGTCGTTGTTGGTGGCGGCAACTCTGCCGTCCAAGAAGCAATCTTTCTTACAAGGTTTACAACACACATCGATTTACTTGTTCGCAGTGTCGTAACGGCGAGTGAAGTACTACAAGAGGAACTTCAAAAGTTTGTTGATGAAGGTAAAATCACTGTTCATCTTGGAACGACAACTGATGAAATTATTGCTATTGATGGAAAAGTCAAAGAAGTGAAGGGCACTTTCGAAGGTAATGAAGTTCATTTCCCGACTGATGGAGTTTTCATATTTGTTGGGCTGAAGCCAAACACCGATTTTCTAAAAAACAGTATCATTCAGCTTGATGAGCGCGGTCTTATTAAAACCGATGCAAAGCTTCTTACTGATATGCCTGGTGTTTTCGCGAGCGGTGATGCTCGAAGTGGAGCAACGATGCAAATTGCTAGTGCTGTCGGTGAAGGTGCTGCAGCTGCATTAGCAATTCGTGAATATCTCGATAAGCACAAATTAGCTGTCTAGCTTATCGACTTCCTTTAGTATTGCGAGTGGATTGTCCGTTACGATGCCATCGATACCTTGCTCGGCAAGTATTGCAGCAGTGTGAGGACGGTTCACTGTATATGCGTAAGTAAAGATGCCAGACCTTTTTGCAATCTCGAGTGCAAATGGGTTTACATAGAGGCGATGAAAGCCAACTGCGGTTAGTCGGAGGCGGCGATGATACGCGATAAATAAAAATGGATTTTGATTATGTAGCAGTGCTAGATTGGCTCTTTTTGATTGTCTTCGTACAACTGATAGCTCAGCACCTTTAAAAGATGAAAATATGACATTATCCCAATCGTTGGGCTTCTTTATGTATTCTTTAACGAGATCAACAACAACACTTCCCGTACTACGACCCTTGAGCTCAATATTCAGGAGGATTCTTCCAAAGAAAGTATCGAGTACGTCAGATAGTAGAACAAGTGGCATATCAGAACTGCGCTCGGAGAGTTCGTCGAAGGTGAGCTGGCTAATAATCGATGTCCCGTGACTGGTTCGCATCGTTGCATCGTGAATTAAGACGGGGATTCTATCCTTGGTTAATCGGATATCAAACTCGAGCATGTCAGCGTCTGCATCGAGCCCAGCCTGCAGCGCTTCCATGCTATTTTCGCGCGCTAATCCAGCCGCCCCACGATGTCCGATTATTAACATAATTGCTACGAGTATAGCAAATTTGCTACAATAGCGACAGTAACTATACGGATACATGAGGAGAGATTTATATGGCAGATTTTAATAAAGTAGTAAGTACTGGTGATATTGATAATGGTTTAGTGAATGTAGTCATTGAGATTCCAATGGGTAGTGGTCACAAAATTGAATGGAACCGTGAACTTGCTATCATGCAGCTTGATCGTGTTGAGCCTGCAATCTTTGCAAAGCCAACAAACTACGGTTTTATCCCACAAACACTTGATGAGGATGGCGATGAACTAGATGCTCTTGTTATTACAGATCAGCCACTACCAACAGGAGTTACTCTTGAGGGAAAAATTATCGGCGTACTTATGTTTGAGGATGATGGTGAGGTTGATGATAAAGTTGTCGTAGTTCCATCTGACGATCGATCTATAGGAAATGCGATTCAATCTCTTTCAGATATCCCACAGCAAAAACTAGACCAAATAGCTCATCACTTCACTCACTACAAAGATCTTAAAAAGCCAGGCAGTACAATCGTTAAAGGCTGGGGTGACATCGAAAAAGCAAAACAGATCATTCATGAATCGGTAGAGCGCTGGAATAACAGTTAGTTATTTCTTTTTTCGAGTAGCTTTGCTGCGAATGATTGCCGCAGCTCCTGTAATTGTTTCAATTATTCCAAGACCTCGTAATTGAGAACGTAGCTTGTTACGCGCATGAGTTGTCGTAACAAGTTCTTGCCAGGCCTGCTTTGGCGTTGATAATTTGCGAGTTATAACTTCAACGACATCACCATTTTGAAGTGGCTTGTCGAATGCATGAATATTACCATTCACACGAACGCTATAGGTATGTTTACCGATGTCACTGTGTACCAAGTATGCAAAATCAAGTGGTAGCGCACCTTCTGGGAGATTATAAATATCACCATTTGGCGAGTAAACAAAGATCCTATCACCAAATAGGTCAATGTTGAGTTGGTCCTGAGAGATATCTTCATTGTCGCGAAGGCGAGTTGCAATTTCTTGAAGCTGAGATATCCACTGAAGTTGCGTTGGGAGTGTACTTGATTTCGAACGACGTTTCAGGTAGTCGTTACTATTTTTTTGGTCGTGGTAGTGAAATCCAGCTGCAAGCCCACGCTCCGCATACTCATGCATCTCGTATGTTCGTATTTGAAACTCAACGATTTGCTTACTTGGAGTGATCACAGTCGTGTGAAGGCTTTGATAGCCGTTTGGTTTTGGAACAGCAATATAATCTTTAATGCGGCTTATCATCGGCTGGTACATACCATGTAAGATACCAAGTACTTTATAGCAATCATCTTTATTTTTTACGATGACACGTAACGCCATTAAGTCATAGATATCATCAATGTTACCATCAACCTTTTTTAGTTTCTTGTAAAGGCTATAGATACTCTTGACGCGGCCATTTATTTCGACGGCAATGCTATGCTTTTTTAGTTCTGCTTCAACTTCCTGTCTGACAGCACCGAGCTTACGGGTACTTTTACCAAGCCGTTTTTTCATTTGTGATGATAAGTGCTTAAACTGAGTGGGATCAAGGTAGCTAAAGGCTAGTTCCTCAATCTGCATACGAACACGACCCATACCAAGCCGGTCTGCCATTGGTGCGAATACCTCAAGACTTTCACGTGCGATTTTTATCTGCTTATCCGGTTTCATGTGTTGTAATGTCGATAAGTTATGTAGACGATCAGCTAATTTAATGATAATAACCCTGACATCTTGACCAACAGCAATAAGTAATTTAGACAAGTTATCTTTCGTTTGAGGACGATAGCTTTCGAGATCTCGCATTCCTGCACGCGCCTGTGAGACCTTCGTCACGCCGTCAACTAAGAATGCAACATCATGCCCGAAAAGAGATTCGATCTCCTCAAGAGTTGCATCAGTATCTTCGACGGTATCATGCAAGATACCTGCGAGAACACTATCAATATCCATACCCCATTCAATAAGTACATCGGCGACATTAAGGGGGTGTATGATATACGGTTCACCACTTTTGCGTTTCTGGCCAAAGTGTTTTTTTGTTGCAAAATCGATTGCATGTTCAAGTTCGAGTAGTTGATTCTCCTCGTAGTACGGCGTAGCATGTTCAATCAGCGCACGTTTTTTCATCGTCTTTCTAGTATAGGGTAGTAGAAAATAAAAGACCACCTCTATGGGTGGGGTAGTGCAGGTCGACTGGGGCGCATTCGCGCCTCCAGCCGGCCTTGATGATCAGATCTCCAGAAGCTTCAGCTGTTGCCACCTCGGCAGATTACCGAATTCGTTGAGATCGCTATCGGATACAACGACGTCATCTCCGATTACCCACTGGGGTTCGTGACCTCGCTTAAGACCGAAGATATAGATTGCCTTTCCGTTGTCGATCCATGCGACGGCTGTATCCTCATCGAGATACAGCCACAGCTCGAGTATGAGCTCCGTGCCCGCGGAGATTGTGGCACGCGGAGCTCTGACCCCGTTTTTATCCCATATCTCCGCTTCTCCGAATCTGCCGGCGTGGAAGGACTCCACTTGGCAGGCTCGACTAAGCCAATCGTCGATAGTGCGTGTACTGCTGGTCAGCTGGATATCCGTACGGGATGATCCCGTCGAGTTACTCAATACTGACAGCGACATGATGCATGTCCATTCTCTAGAGGTATCTGACTATATGTTTGTATCACTTTTACATAAATTAGTCAAGCAATTAAATCTTAGTGGTATTGAGCGGTAGAAAAATAAAAACCACCTGTGAGTATGTGGGTAGTAACCGGTGGACTGGGGCGCGAAGTGCGCCACCAAGTCCACCGATTTGTGTCAGAGGCCGAGAGCTCCGAATTGGCTGGCGAGTGGCATTCGATCGAATTCTTCGAAGTCCGGCTCGCCGCCATCTTCAGCGGTGATCACCACGATGAACTCACCAATCGTGTAGTTCGCGCCGTCGTAGTGCAACACGGCGAACACGTAGTGTTTTTGCAGCTCGTCATAGCCGAAGACGACCATTCTGATCCGATCGAGATACTGCCACATCCTTACGATTAGCGCAGCATTGTCAATTTGCAGACTTGGTTCGTACTGTTCTCTGTGAGCCAGTATTTCACTGCCTGCAACGGAGAGCACCTCCTGGAGGTGGTAGTTCACGAGCCACTGCTCGAAGTCATCGACGTCAAAGCCAACTTCAACATCAATCCCCTCGTGATTTTTCAAAACTGTCAGCGACATGGTTATGTCCCTTCACTAGATAATCTGACTACTTTAATATGACATAAATATATCATATAGTCAATGATTTACACCTTAGACGAAAGCAGTTATACTAAACACAATAATGCTAAAGGTTAATGAACCAGGAGTGGGTATTTCATGAGTCAAGTAAACGTTGCGATTAACGGGTTTGGCCGCATTGGCCGTAATGCATTCAAGATTGCATTTGAGCGTAGTGACATCATTATTGTTGCTATTAACGACCTAACTGATACAAAAACACTGGCATATTTACTAAAACACGATAGTAACTTCGGTGACTACCAACATGATGTTACGAGTGATGAGACTGGAATTATTGTAAACGGCCACCACGTCAAAGTGCTTGCTGAACGCGATCCATCAGCTCTTCCGTGGGGTGATCTAAACGTTGATCTCGTTATCGAATCAACTGGTCGCTTTACTCTAAAAGAAGATGCAGAGCTGCATATTAAAGCTGGTGCAAAACGTGTTGTTATTTCCGGACCTACAAAAAGCGAAGGTGTGGACACAATCGTGCTTGGCGCAAACGAAGATAAGATAGAAGGTTCTAGCCAGATCGTTAGTAACGCGAGCTGTACGACAAACTCACTTGGTATGGTAATGGCAATTCTAGACGCAGAATTTGGTGTTGAAAAATCACTTCTTACGACTGTTCATAGCTACACAGCTAGCCAGGCGCTACAAGATGCACCAAGTAAGGATCTTCGTGAAGGTCGTAATGCGGCAGAAAATATCGTTCCAACAACGACAGGAGCTGCAATTGCAGTCACAAAGACGCTTCCTCAACTTGAAGGAAAGTTCGATGGCCTGAGCATCCGCGTCCCAACCCCAGTTGTATCAATTAGTGATATTACAGTCCTTCTTGGCCGCGACACAACAGTCGAAGAAATTAATAATGTTTTCAAAAAAGCTGCTGAAGAGCCATTTTACCAAGGTATTCTCGGTGTAAGTGAAGAACCACTTGTCAGCCGTGACTACATTGGCAACAGCCACTCTGGTGTCGTTGACCTTCTTCTTACAAAAGTTGTTGGTGGTAACTTAGCAAAAATCATGGTTTGGTATGACAACGAATGGGGCTACAGCAACCGTCTTGTTGAACTCGTTGCTGATATTGGCAAAACACTTAAGTCATAGATCTATCGTATTATATCGAAAATGCTTATACTTATATCATGAATATTTACCTAGGTTCTGATCACAATGGCTTCGCGATGAAGGAAAAGATATTCGCGTATCTTGTTAAACATGGCTACCATGTTGAAGATGTTGGCGATAAAGCGCTTGATCCAGATGATGACTTTCCAGAGTTCGCTCAAATGGCGGCACTTAAAGTGATTGGCGATACGGATAAAGACCCACGTGCAATCCTTCTTTGTGGAGGTGCACAGGGAATGGCGATGGCGTCAAATCGTTTTCGTGGTATTCGGGCTAGTGTCATTTGGGACGCATATGAAGCGCGCATGACACGTAATGACAATGATAGCAATGTTCTTTGTCTACCAGCTCGTGTCCTCGAAGATGATCCTGCTGCATGGAAAGGCATCATTGAAACATGGCTCAGTACTCCGTTTGCTGCAGCACCTAGGTATAACCGCCGCAACGCGCAGATTGACGAGATGTAAGAATGAGTGTGATTGCTCCAGCTATACTTGCTGAAACAGCAGACGATTATAAGACGTGCGTCGATCGCATGCACAGCTTTACTGAGCGTGCCCATGTTGATATTAGTGATGGCGAATTTGCTCCAAGTTTTACCGTTGGAGAAGCCCAGGTATGGTGGCCACAAGAATGGACAGTTGATATCCACGCTATGGTTGCTCGTCCATCTGAACATCTTCAAACCCTTCTTAGTCTAAAACCTCACATGATTATTTTCCATGCAGAAGTCCAAGAAGATCTTTTGCCAATTCTAAAACAGTTACAGCAAGCAGGGATAAAAGCAGGCGTCGCACTACTTAGATCAACGGTACCTTCAACTGTTGATGCATTAATACGTGCAGCAGATCATGTGATGATTTTTAGCGGTGAACTTGGTAAGTATGGTGGAACAGCTAGTTTGATGCAGCTTGAAAAGATTCGACTGATAAAAGCAATTAATGCAACGGCTGAGATTGGATGGGACGGTGGAGTGACGGTTGAGAATGCATTCAGTTTGGCACAGGGTGGGATTGACGTACTTAATGTTGGTTCAACACTTGCTAAAAATGATGATCCAGCCAGTACCTACCGGATACTAGTAAACGAAATTAATAAACACGGAGTGATTTAAAGATGGACGGAAAATTAACGATCACTGGTCTAGAGGCGAAAGCAGTTGATATTCGTCGTGACATCATTACAATGCTCGAGCATGCCGGTAGTGGACATAGTGCAGGTCCACTTGATCTTGCTGACATATTTACAGCCCTATATTTCAATATCTTAAATATTGATCCTAAAAATCCAGACTGGGCTGACAGAGATATTATGCTACTTAGCAATGGGCACTGTGTTCCTGTTCAGTACGCTGCAATGGCAGAACGTGGTTTCTTTGAAGTAAATGAGTTACAGACTCTTCGAAAATTAGGCTCTCGTCTTCAGGGTCATCCTGAACGAACAAAACTACCTGGACTTGAAAACACAAGTGGCCCACTCGGTAGTGGTCTTAGTCAAGGTGCTGGGTATGCGTATACACTTCAGTACATTGATGAAATTAAGCACAGGTGGGTATATGTCGTCACCGGTGATGGTGAGCTTGATGAAGGTAATATCTGGGAAGCAGCTATGTTTGCTGGTAAAAATAAGTTGAGTCAGCTTATTGTCTTTATTGATCGAAACAATATTCAAATCGATGGTAGTACTGAAGATGTCATGCCTCTTGAAGATCTTCGAGGTAAATGGGAGTCATTTGGTTGGCACGTTCAAGAAATTGATGGTCACAATATTGAGAGCGTTATTGATGCTGCGAGCATGGCTCGTGCTATCACTAATAAACCAAGTGTTGTCATTTGTCACACAATTCCTGGCAAGGGTGTAGATTTCATGGAGTATGACTACAAATGGCATGGTATTGCACCAAACAGTGATCAGGCTAAAAAAGCACTTGAAAAACTAAGGACGCTTGACGGTAAAATTACTCATGAAGGAGCATCTGTATGAGCTATCCATTAAATCCAGATGTATTTGCAGATGATGTGAAACAAGAACCAATTCGGGCAGGATTTGGCCGTGGCTTAAAAGCGGCTGGTGAGGCGAACGATCAGATTGTTGCACTTTGCGCAGACCTCACAGACAGTACGCAGATGTCTTTATTTAAAGAAGCATTTCCTAAAAGATTTGTTGAAATCGGTGTTGCTGAACAAAATCTCGTAACTGTCGCAAGTGGTATGGCTCGTGCTGGAAAAATTCCATTTACAAGTAGTTATGCTGCATTTAGTCCTGGACGAAACTGGGAGCAGATTCGGACAACAATTGCACTCAATGATCAGCCGGTAAAAATTGTTGGCTCTCACGCAGGTGTCAGTGTCGGACCAGATGGCGCAACTCATCAAATGCTTGAAGATATTGCGTTAATGAGAGTACTACCAAATATGGTAGTCGTTGCCCCCGGAGATAGTATTGAGGCAGAGAAAGCGACGCGTGCAATAGCAGAAAATGGTAAACCAAGCTATCTTCGCCTCGCTCGTGAGAAAACACCAATTTTTAGTACTGACGATTCTCCTTTTGAAATCGGTAAAGCATACCTACTTCGCGAAGGCCATGACATAACATTACTTGGAACAGGCGCGATGTCGTACGAGCTTCTCGTTACTGCCCGCGAGCTTGAACAGCATGGTATTTCGGCTGAAGTCATTCACGTACCAACTATTAAGCCGCTTGATGAGCACACGATTCTTTCGAGTATCAAGAAAACAGGCCGTGTGCTCACTGCTGAAGAGGCACAGGTAAATGGTGGTTTTGGTGGCGCGATTGCTGAGCTTATAGGAGAAAAACTCCCAACACCTCTAAAGCGTGTTGGGATGTATGATCGTTTCGGCGAGTCAGGTGCACCACGTGAACTATTTAAATATTTTGGCCTGGATGGTGCATCAATGGCTAAAACCGCTAAACAATTTATTGACGATGTACCACGTTATCATCAAGGATTTTAAGGAGAAAATATGGGACTAACAATAAAACAAATTCGTGACAATACAGTAAGAGCACGCCACCTATACCAACGAACACGTCAGCAACATTTTGCTGTCGGTGCCTTCAACATTGATAATCAGGAAACGCTTATCGCTGTTGCACAAGCTGCACAAAAACTAAATGCCCCCGTACTTGTTGAAGTGAGTGACGGCGAAGTTAAAGCAATGGGCATTGAGAACATTCGTGACCTTGTTGATAACTACAAAGTTGAGTACGGCGTCGAGATGTATATTAATCTTGACCACAGTCCATCAGTCGAGGCGTGTAAGCGTGCGATAGATGCTGGCTACGAGTTCATTCATATTGATATTTCCCAGGCAAATCACGATGCAACAGAAGAAGAAATTATTGAAAAAACCAAAGAGGTCGTTGAATACGCTAAGTTTACTGGTGCACTTGTTGAAAGTGAACCTCATTATTTTGGTGGTAGTAGTAATGTCCATAAAGAAGATATTGATTACGAAGAAATCAGGAAAACATTTTCAACACCAGAACATTCTAAGCAGTTTACAGAAGTAACAGGTGTTGATACATTTGCAGCTGCTGTTGGTAACCTCCACGGGCTTTATCCTGTGCCAAAACAGCTAGATCTTGAGCTACTCCAGCAAATTCGTGATGCAATTGACTGCCAGATTAGCCTTCATGGTGGTAGTGGTACACCTCTTCATTTCTTTGAGGAAGCAGCAAAAATCGGAGTTAGCAAAATTAATATCAATAGCGATATGCGCTATGCGTTCCGTAAAACACTCGAAAAAGTACTTGCTGAAAATCCAGACGAATATGCAATCGTCAAACTTATGCCTCAGGTGTACGGTGCTGTTCAGGCAGTTGTCGAAGAAAAAATTCAAGCATTCGGTAGCGTCGGTAAGGCTGTCGTTTAGTTTTAGAGTAACTGCGTCATATCCCGCTACGTATTTATGTGGTGAAGTACTTGTTTGCCAGTTTTTAACTGTCTATCAATTCGTGAACGCTCGGTACAGTATACATCCCAAAATGCTTTCATATGTTTTGGCATGAAAGTAAGTGGACAGCCGACAATTGGCGAGTCAGTGGGGAGCTCGATATCTTCAATTGTAACCATAGGCTCTGTTGATGGGTCGGAGACTGCCATGTCACTGGCAAATATTATCGGTTTACCCTGGAAATCGACAAACCTACGTAGTACCGGTGCTTTTCCTGGGTAATCTGGCCTGAAAGCAAGCCAGTGTGATACTTCATCGCTACTGATAGTGAGTAAATCTTTTAAGTCCAAAATAGGTCCAACTGAAGCAGATTGCCATTGAAGATATGTATCACGAAAGGCAACGAATTGGCGGTTATGCATTAACGCGATATGACGTGCAATTCCACTTGTTTTAGGATGGCACAGCTGATCGGCCGGAGCCAGAGGCGCTAGCGTATCATAGATATTTTCAGTAGCATTGAGTGCAGTCTGGATACCTGCAATAAATGTATCGTCAAATGAAGACCAGCGGTTCTCATTTTGTCGGTGACGACATTGTTGGGATTCTTCTAAATATTCAATCGTGTCATAAAATTTTGGGTTAGACTGGATGAGCATATACGCACGTTCAAGTTCTGATGCGATTGTCCTACTCAGTGAACGCTGTGTTTGAGTCTGTCTTATATCACTATCACTGTCGCTATAAGCAAGAAGGAATTTATTCATCGCCGCATCGATGACTTTAGCTGACTCACCATAGTGGGGAGGCTTTAGCTCGCTTTCTGGCGCGCTCTTGCCAGGAAATGGGCATGACTCTTCACTGCTAAATTGACGAGCCGCTTGAGAACGAGGGGTTGATGGCATATGTCCATTTGTACCCTATACTAGATTAAAAACCAAGCGTAAGTGGTATACTATTTTCATATGACTACAAAAAAATTGAAGATACTTTCCATAGGAGCTGCAGTACAAGATGTATTCCTCAGCCACAGTGATGAATTTAAACCTGTAAGCGAAAAATCTGTTCACGAACAGTTCATGAAACTCGAACTTGGTGCTAAAGCAGATGTGAACAATATTGATTTTAGTACAGGTGGTGGAGCGACAAATGCTGCTGTTACATTTGCACGTCAAGGCATTCACAGTCAATTTATGGGAACGATTGGTCATGATCCAGCTGGGCTCGCGGTACTCGATGATCTCGATCGTGAAGGCGTTGATACTGCCGGAGTAAGCTATTCACCGAAATACAACACCGGCTATTCAGTCCTCCTCCTTGCACCAACTGGCGAACGAACTATCCTTACGTACCGCGGTGCCAGTACTCACTATGATGCTAATAATTTTGACTTAAAAGACTCAGATGCAGATTGGCTATACGTATCGAGTATGGCAGGTAGTATGGATGCGCTTCATACTATTTTTGAACAAGCTAAGAATCTGGGCATAAAGGTATTTTTTAATCCTGGAAAGGGTGAGCTTGCACATACGACAAAGCTAAAATCACTTCTTGAGGATGTTGATGTTCTCTCTCTTAATAAAGAAGAGATTCAGACGATCGTTGAAGGTACTGATCTTGAGAGCCTCGTACGTCATGCACATCACTACGTACCAACAGTTGTCATTAGCGATGGCCCAAATGGGGTTATGGCAAGCGATGGCAAAACGATTGTTCGTGCTGGTATGTATGAAGATGTAAAAGTAATTGACCGAACGGGTGCTGGTGATGCGTTTGGATCTGGCTTCCTGAGCCAATGGGCAGCAGGAGAGTCGTTAAAACAGTCAGTGCTATTTGCTAGCGCAAACTCGACATCTGTCGTAAATAAAATTGGTGCTAAAAAAGGCATTCTACATAAAGATACTCATCTTCATGAAATGCCACTGCACGAAAAACCCTTCTAGTCTTCTCGTTGCTCTACAGGTAGACTATTTAAATAGTTGGTCTTTTCGTTCAGTAGATTTTTAATGTTAATAGCACCAGACGTTACGATTGCTGCAGTTGCAAGATGTTGATGTAGTGTTCTGGGTGCAAAACGCTCAAGAGTTGTATCTGTTGATACGAGCGATGCTCCGCGAATAGCAGTGGTTGTTTTTCCTTGCCAGCCGGCACTAATATCTACAGCACCGTCTGTCGCGCCTTTAACATGTGACCGCACAAGTGTGACGGCAATATCTCGGCCAAGACGTGTTATTAGGTGATGTATCGTTAAGTTACCGCGCTGATACTGAGCAAATTCCCAAATAAAGAAATCAAATTTATCCATCAGTGGATCAAACTCTTTGCCAAATTCTGTCTGTCCATCAAAAGTTTTTGCGATAACACCATCAGCTTTATCGCTCAGCATAATAGCGAGACTTGCAATGATATCGGCTGAAGAAGGCTTTCCTTTTCGATGAAGCTCGTGAATCAGACGTGCTGCAGGTCGAGCAGCTGAAGTCATGTTTGCAAGTATAGCCGCCGTTTTTTCACTTGGACGCATCTCAGGCCATGACTCGATAGTGTTTTCGAGTGAGGCAAGAAGAGGGAGTTCCTTTGATGAGAATGACATATCTTATAATAGTATGGTTTTGACGGATAGATATGGCAAGCATAAGCATGCTATAATATGGCCAGTATAAAATGAGTTTAGGGATATGAGGTGATTACGTGGCCAAAGCGTTACAAGATTTACTGAGCAATAACCATCCATTGTTCACTACAACAATCCATCAGCTTGAGCAAGCTTCGGGAAGTAGTAATATCGATGTGCGTTTAATTGCGGACATCACACATGCTGCACACAATGTCATGCGTCAACTTGGGCTTGATACAGCCGACACGACAAGTGTCGAGCTATATAAAGCGCTTACAGCAACTGCAGTATCCGGACAAGCCGAGAACCTACTCATCAATACAAGTTACGTCCTCATAAACCTTGGAGACGGTCCAATATCATTTAATATTCAGGACGTTATAGATAATCATCATCACGAACTTGATTTTGAACATCGTGTTTCGACACATGGTCAATTACATCTTCGGAGTGAAATTGTTAAACGTTATGCTGACAGTGATCGATCAGATAATAAAATAATTACCGCACTCGCCGCGGAGATTGGCCTACATTACATGAATCCAACCGACACAGACCATACAGAAAATTCGATTAATAAAACACCACATATTTTGGCGATTGGTGATATTTTCACAGACGCATTTATTACGCTTGGTGATGATACCGCAAAGATCTTTAAAGAAGGTGATACAGAATGGTTGGCAGTACCGTTTGGACGTAAGCCACCATACGAACGTGTTGATATTGTTAAATCGGTTGGACCATCGCCAAACGTTGCTGTCTCGATCGCACGACTTGGTTATTCAGCTGGCCTCATGGCATGGATTGGTGGTGATGCGACTGGCGAGGAAGCGATTGATCATCTAAAAGCCGAACATGTTGCGACTGATTCGATGATCGTAGAATCTGATAAGGCAACAAGCTACTGGTATGTTCTTTGCTACAAAGCCGATCGTACGATGTTGGTGAAGAGTGAAAAGTATCGATACGAATGGCGTGACCCTGCAACAGCTCCAGACTGGATCTACCTTGCATATCTTGGAGAGGACTCATGGCCACTTCACGAAGGTTTACTTGACTATCTTGAACGTAACCCAAGCGTTAACTTTGCGCTCCAGCCAGGAACATTCCAATTCGAATGGGGCCTTGAGAAGATGAGAAGCTTCTACAAGCGAAGTAGAATTGTCCTCATGAACCGCGAGGAAGCTATGGATGTCACTGGACTTCCTCATGATTCTGTAAGAAACCTTGCAAATGGTCTTCATGATCTTGGACCAGAAATCGTTGTTATCACTGATGGACCAAATGGATCATTTGTATCACAGAACGGTCGACTTCTTACTATTCCAAACTATCCTGATCCAGTTCCGCCAGTTGAACGTACCGGTGCAGGTGATGCTTTCTCTTCAACATTCGTCGCCGCAGTTGCTGCAGGTGAATCTGTAGAAACTGCACTATCTTGGGCTCCAATTAACTCAATGAATGTCGTACAGCATGTCGGCGCTCAGGCTGGGCTACTTACGAAAGAGAAGCTTCTTGAATATTTACAAAATGCACCAGAGGATTACCGAGTGACAGAGGTACAGGAATAAAATGCGCTATCAAATTTGTGTGTCGGGCGCTGCAAGCGGCGACACAGTCCAGTCATCGCACCAACTAGCATTTGATATAGGTCATGCAATTTCTTCACGCGGTAAGACGCTACTTACAGGAGCGACCGTGGGACTGCCGCATTATGCGGCAATGGGTGCAACGAGCGTAAAAGGTAAGAGAGGAATCTCTATTGGTTTTTCACCTGCTAGTTCGTTTCGCGAGCATGTTGCCACGTACCGTCTTCCAACTAAAGAGTTTGACTACATTAACTTCACTGGTATGGAGTATGTTGGACGTGACGTCCACCTGGTGCGTAGTTGCGATGCTATCATTACTGTAGGTGGCCGCATGGGTAGTTTACACGAACTCTCAACTGCGCTTGAAAGTCGTAAAGTCTGCGGTGTATTAATCGGAAGTGGCGGTCTTGCGGATTTCACAAAAACACTGCTTGAAAATATCGAAGCACCTGGTGCAAAAGATATTATTTACGATACCGATCCAGAAAGAATTGTTGACCGTATTATTGATGCACTTGATAAAAAGTATGCAGATTTTCAAGATGACGGTACCGACAGTCAAATTAGTTCAAAGCGCGCTGGTCGTGGATAAATTGCTTGTGATTAGCTTAATCTAATGCTTAAATGAAAGCATTAGATTAATGGAGTTTTTCATGAGTAGGCAACGTAACCAATCCGGCAGTGCTCTAACCATTATTGTCATCTTAGTTGTAATTGCAGTTCTTAGTACTCTCGGTATTGTTTTTTGGCAAAAGTATATGAGTGCAAAGCCAACAGTATCCTCCATTGACACTTTTTCAGATTGTAAAAAGGACACTGCGAGCAAGATGCTTATCACATTGCCAGAGCAGTGCGTTACCGCTGACGGTAAAACGTTTACAGATGTCTCTCAAAAAATTAATCCAAACGCAGATCTTACAGAAGTCGTAGCTAGTTCGCTAGTTGACCGTGAGCTGACACTTCATTACCCGAAAAGTTGGACAATTGTAACTGACGAACAGGGTAATAAAAATAGCATCCAGGAGCCTTATCTAAAGAATGTAAAAATAACGAGTCCAAGTGGGAAGTTCTCGATTAGGTTTAATATTATGAAAAATGGAGGACTTGGTGGTGCATGTGACCCAGAAACCGTTAAGGTCACAAAACTTGAAACAACGCTTTTATCCAGTCTACCGAATCTTCGATTCGCCGAGTCAATCCTACACTTTACTGATCAAAATTCAGATACATACACATATAGATCGGAGATACAGCGTCTATCACCCGAAATCTTAGCAACGAAAGTTGGTGGCACAGGTTGCAATTTCATGTACGCTGGTTTGTTCAGTAAGGGTAGTGTGGATATGGGTGAAAATGGCAGCCTAGCAAGTGTTTCTATTGTTGCAAATGCACTAGAAAGTGATACACAAATCACTGATAAACAAAAAATAATCGATGCGCTGAGCGGCGCGGAGTATAACACTGCAAAACGCATCCTACTGACCCTGACAGATACGTAGTATAATAGTTGGGTGGATCACAAATTTCGTCTTGAAACTAACTACCAACCAACCGGTGACCAGCCGAGTGCTATTAGGCAGCTAATAGATGGTCTTGATAGTGGTGTCCGGGAGCAAACACTTCTTGGAGTTACTGGCTCCGGTAAGACATTTACAATGGCAAATATTATTGCTGATCGTCAAGTTCCAACGCTTGTTATGGCACATAACAAGACGCTAGCTGCACAGTTATTTTCCGAATTTAAACAGTTTTTTCCTGATAGTGAAGTCCATTATTTTGTTAGCTACTTCGACTACTATCAGCCAGAAGCTTACATGGCTAGCAGTGATACTTATATTGAAAAAGACAGTAAGATTAACGACGAGATAGACCGCCTTCGTCATTCAGCTACCGCAGCCCTCCTCACAAGACGAGACACAATCATTGTTGCCAGTGTTAGCTGTATTTACGGTATTGGCTCACCTGATGATTATTCTGAGATGTCTATCACAGTAAAGACAGGTGAGAGCCGACAGCAAGATAAATTTGTGCGTTTACTTACTGACATTCAATACCAGCGTAATGATATCGATTTTCATCGTGGAACATTCCGCGTAAAAGGTGATGTCGTTGATGTTTTTCCAGCTGGTAGCGATGTTGCATACCGTATTGAATTTTTTGGCGACGAAGTTGATCGTATTACACGCATTGATCCTCTAACAGGTGAGATTCTTGGTGAACCAAAAGAAACAACGATCTTCCCAAGTAGTCACTATGTTACGCCAAAGCAAAAGCTTGAGCGAGCAATTGAGAATATCAAAATAGAATTTGATCAGCGAATGGAATGGTTCGAGAAAAATGATAAATTACTTGAAGCTCAACGGCTTGGCCAACGGACAAAGTATGACATTGAAATGCTTGAAGAGACAGGCTTTGTAAAAGGTATTGAGAATTATAGCCGGTACCTCACTAACCGCGAACCAGGCGAACAACCAGCAACACTCATGGACTATTTTCCTGATGACTTCCTTTTATTAGTCGACGAAAGTCACCAAACTCTCCCGCAAATCAGGGGTATGTTCAATGGTGATAGGGCTCGAAAAGAAGTGCTAGTTGATTATGGTTTCCGACTCCCCTCAGCTCTCGATAATCGTCCACTCACATTTACGGAGTTTGATCGACATATTAACAAAGCAATTTATGTTTCAGCTACACCAGGTGATTATGAACTTGCACATAGTCCTGAACCTGCACAGCAAATTATTCGTCCAACAGGACTATTAGATCCTGAGATCTCAATTCGTCCAACAAAAGGGCAGATAGATGATTTAATTGCTGAGATTCGTGAACGAACCGCAAAAAATCAACGTGTTCTCGTAACAACACTTACAAAACGTATGGCTGAAGATTTATCTGCGTACTTGCTTGAGATCGGCATGAAGACTGCATACATTCACAGTGATGTAGATACACTTGAAAGAGGTGATATCCTTAATGATCTTCGAAGCGGTGTGTACGATGTACTTATAGGCATTAACTTACTCCGAGAGGGACTTGATCTTCCTGAGGTAAGTATGGTTGCGATCATGGATGCCGATAAAGAAGGTTTTCTCCGTTCTGAAAGCGCACTCATCCAAACAATTGGCCGCGCAGCTCGTCATCAAGAGGGTAAAGTACTTATGTACGCAGATAAGATTACCCGCTCAATGCAGGCTGCGATTGACGAAACTAATAGGCGACATACAATTCAGGAAGCATATAACACTGAACATGGCATCACGCCGACGAGCATCGCGAAGAGTATTGACGAGGGTCTTCGAGCAATTATTCCAGATAAAGATAAGAACAAGAAACCAACACTTGATCTTAAGAAAATTCCAAAAGATGAATATAAGTCACTTATGAAAGATCTTACAGGACAAATGGAACTCGCCAGTGCCAATCTTGAATTTGAAAAGGCCGCAGAACTACGAGATATGATTGCTAGTATTAAAGAAAAACTTTAGCTTTAGTAACCGTCGTTATTCAATCAGAAGCTTGATATACTCATATTTAGCATGACTGATAAAATACATTCTTCCGCTCATCACCATCGTTCAAAAAAGATTATTAAACACACGTACGTTGTCATTGCGACTGGTGCTGCAATTCTTATTGGACTCCTCGTCACGTATTTTATTGCCATACACATTCTCAATGCTAAAAAAACGGATACAGCAAAAAATGAGATCGTAGGGGTTGGGCAACAAGTCAAAAAAGTCCGAACAGTTTCATCACAGCTTGGTTTTGCTGTTACATATAGTCCAGATGATTTATCAGCGACAGGCCAAGTAACAGACGGAAGCTCAACACCTTCACGTGTTACGGGTCAAGAGTTTGACGGGGCTGATCTTGAAACTTCACGGCCGTACGGTTTGATTCATATAGATTATCCGAAATCAGACACGAGCACTCTTGCGTCGAATCAATCGCTAACACTACTGACAAGTATAAGAAAAGATTATTTTACGAGTCGACTTTCTTTGCCAGAAAATAAAATGAAGAGTGAGATTGATCTCTGGGTAGATGATATTATTTCGCAAAAAAGTGCAGATGGTGAAACTCCAGGTCAACCATCCGACGTGAATATTAATAATGTTGCATACAAAAAAATTACTTTCACACATGCGAATGATTCGTATGGTATTAAAGTAATCCACACGACGACAATGTATGTCACCGTTCAGAATCATCGTCCATACTATGCAGAAATTAGTAATCAAACGGATGCTAACAAGAACCAAACTGCCGAACTCGAGTCAGTCATTAAAACGGTTACATTTACATCATTTGATCAAACTAAACTAAGTAAAGCGAGCCTTGATATGACGCTTGCAAAGACAGCTAGTGCGCAGCAGTCATCATCTGATCTTTCACTACCAAGTGATGGTGCCAATGTACCGACACCACTTGATCCTAAAACAGTCGCTCAGGTTGTCGTAAAAAATCAAATTGCCGTCGTGAGGGTTGCGACGTTATATTGTAATGATCTGACACTTAGGTCAGGTGCGGCGACGCTTGCGCTCAAAGATGCATGTAGTGGTGGCATCGGAAGTGGCTCTATCGTATCTCGTGATGGTTATATCGCAACGAATGGCCACGTAGCTGTCGTGACGCCAAAAGACACCATTCAGGGCTATATTAATTTAGTATCAGATACAGATATACAGCAACAGCACATCGAAGACGTTGTGAGGTTTCTTGTTACCAGTGGAAAGATGAGTCAAACTCAAGGCAACGCTCTTATTCGAGATGTTTCAGTTGGTAGTAGTGATGCAGTCGCCGCAGTACAGCAACTCCCATCTCTTATTGCTAATTCAGAAGTGACATCAGCTAATCAGGCTACTCGCTATGCTATCCAGCTAGGCAATACGCCAATCGAGATGAAGGCAAATGGCGCTAATCGGGTAGGTCTTAACTATTCGAGTACGGTTGTGCCAGCAAAATTTATTGGTGCTGATTATAACGCAGAAACTGCAGATCAAGATCTTGCAACTGGTAACTTTACGACGTCAGATGTTGCTATTCTCAAGATTGATGGCAACTATCCGAGTGTGCAGCTCGGTAGTATGGACAATGTAGCAGATGGTGATGAGTTGACTGCAATTGGCTTTCCGGCATTTGTTGATAACGGTCTTAATACTACTAAGTTACGAACTGTTCCTAGTGTCACTCAGGGCATTGTATTATCCATTAGCACCGATAATGGGCAAGTGAGTGGCCGAAAGATTTTGCAAACGAATGTTCCAATAGGACATGGAAATAGTGGAGGTCCGGCATTCTCAACTGACGGTAAGCAAATTGGACTGAATACATACAGTGCAATTACGTGCCCTGATCAGAAATGTTTTGGGGATGGAACAATTAGAGACATTGCTGATTATAAATCCCTGTTAAGTGAAAAGAATATTTCACTAAATACTGATAGCGATATTACGAAGCAATGGGATACTGCCATTGATGATTATCTTGCAGGGAATTACAAACAAGCTCTAAGTGGTTTTAAGTCTTCAGCGAAGCAATACCCATCGAACTATCTCGCAAGTAGCTTGATCACTCTTACTGGTAAACACATTGGGGCAAGTGATGACACATCATCAAACTATGATTTTGTTTCAACAATTGCGGTAGCAATTATAATTGTTATTATCGCAATTGCTTTTAGCACTGGTTTTGTTATATTTATGGTCCTAAGAACAAAGAAAATCCACGGTTCAGCGGTGCAAATTGTACCAGTTAGTGATATCCAGGTAAATACTATACCGGAACAAGTAGCTCCTGAGTTTGAATCACAAGTCACACTACCAAAATCGCCTCAGACTTCGCTGTCACCACCTGAGAAATCATCTGAATTCGAACCTCCTAAGACTCCTTTGTCCTAGAGAATGGTTGCAAAAGTATAGTAGTTGTGCTATAGTTAAATACATTGCATTCGATAGAATGTCGAGCCTCTTTCAAAGACGAGCGTGACGAAACGCCGCCACCGAAATATCCTCTCGCTGTTCTCCTAAGTACACTTAGTACTAGATCTGACTGCAAAAACAGCTATCAACATATAACGAAAGGGTTATTTTCTATGGCATTTCAACAACAAAGGGGCGGACGCCCTAATCAAGGCCGCCCAAGTAACGGTGGTGGACGTAGTTTTGGTGGAGGCGGCGGCGGTCGTCGTAGTGGTGGCGGTGGAAACCGTGGTCCAGCTAAAAAGTACATTCATCCATCAAAATTTATAAATAAAGCAGTCGCAAAAGCTGACGAAGTTGCATATGTACCAACTCATAAATTTGCAGACTTTCCATTTGGCGCTCAGTTGCATCACAACATCTCGAGCAAGGGTTATGAAACTCCAAGTGCGATTCAAGACCAGGCAATTCCTCATATTATTGAAGGCAAAGATGTTATTGGACTCGCTAACACTGGTACTGGTAAAACAGCAGCGTTCCTACTTCCAATTATCGAACGCCAAAGTGGTATTACACTTCGACCAAGCGTCTTGATCGTTGCACCAACACGTGAGCTAGCTCAGCAAATTGACGA
Source organism: Candidatus Saccharimonadales bacterium (assembly GCA_039928925.1). Lineage (NCBI taxonomy): Bacteria > Candidatus Saccharimonadota > Candidatus Saccharimonadia > Saccharimonadales (SeqCode) > Saccharimonadales bacterium (SeqCode). The sequence goes on from JBDSSF010000001.1 coordinate 251,084, forward strand.
ACAGTTCCGCGAATTTGCTCGTGGCCTTGATCTTTACTCGACTCTTATCGTCGGTGGAGTCAATATAGACCGCCAAATCCGTGACCTAAAACGTCGCCCACACTTCATCATTGGTACACCAGGTCGTCTAAAAGACTTGATGCAACGTGGATTCTTGCAGCTTAAGAACATGACAACTCTTGTTCTTGACGAGGCAGACCGCATGCTAGACATGGGCTTCTTACCTGATATACGTCAAATCGTAAGTGAGATGCCAAAAGAACGTCAGACACTATTTTTTAGTGCGACGATTACACCTGAAATCTCAGCGCTCGTTCACGCATTTCTTAATGATCCTGTCACTGTCTCTGTTCGCACAAGCGAAACAAGTGAGCACGTTGAACAAGACATCATTGAATCACGTGATAAGGCTCATAAACTCGAGATCCTTACTGAGATGCTTCGTGGCTCAGACTACGATAAGGTACTTATCTTTGGTGAAACAAAGTTTGGTGTCCAGCGTCTATCTGATCACCTTGATAACAGTGGTATCCCATCTGCTGCTATCCACGGTAACAAGAATCAGTCACAGCGTCAGCGTGCTTTGAAACAGTTCAAAGATCAGCGTGTGAAAGTACTTGTTGCAACAGATGTTGCCGCTCGTGGTCTTGATATTCCAAATGTAAGTCATGTGATTAACTTTGACACACCACAAACGTATGAAGATTACATTCACCGTATTGGCCGAACGGGCCGTGCTGGTGCAAGTGGTAAAGCATTTACTTTTATCGATCGTCGATAATACTTTACTTAAGAAAAACGCCTCAATTATGAGGCGTTTTTTTGTTGGTTATCTTCTGTTTCGGTCATCATCCAACTGACAGCCATCAACCCGTTTTGTGTCGTAATATCCTTGTCGCCAGACGTATCGATTACCTCAATAGGAAGTCCAACCACTTCATAAGCTTTTTTAACAGCAGGGAAGGTTTGGTTGTGGACTTGAAGCCGAAGTTGGATAGTATCTGAGTTAACTGGATTACGCTCTGAACGATGTGCACGTTTTTGAAGACGGAGTGCAGCTGCGTGGTCATTTACATCAGTAATTATCATGCCGCGAATCGAGCGGTCACCTGAAAGTGTATCTAGTATACTGACCTGTGTGTCTCTCCGTGGCATGCCATCGATGAATAAAAGTGCAGTCGCCGCAGATCGAGCAAGTTCTCTTTCGAGAATACCTGCTATAACCTCATCGTCAAGAAGACCGTATGGATGTTCGTTAAGATGAGAGAGGATTTGTTCACGAAACTCAGAGGCAACCGCACCAGATCCTATTTTTCGAATATGATCACCAAAAGAAATATGTTCGACACTTTGACCATATTTACCAAGAGCGGTCGTCATTTCACGACCAAGTCGGCTTTTGCCACTACCTGGTTTGCCCGCTATGAGGATAATATCTTGTTCAATACTGTTCATAAAATTTCCTAAAGTGTTACGTAGTAGCTTTACTATACATTACTTGCGCATCTTGTCAATTAAAGGTTATACTATAAACATGAGTGAGTTAGAAAAAAATATTCCATCTGTTCAACTCGAAATTGCTGAACCTGAAATATTACGAAAAGGTGCTGATCGGCCTCTGAAACTAATGGCCGGTAAGGCTATCGACTTATCTACTTATCGACTGGACGCCAATGGTGAGCGTATTGAGCCTACTGACATAGAATTATTGCACGATCTAACACCTGCATTAGCCGAGCTTATCAATCAACATTATCGTGTAGCTAAAGACTGGCACCCACATGATTTTATACCATGGAGTGAAGGTCGTAATTTTAAATTTCTTGGTGGTGAAGACTGGTCGCCAGAGCAGTCGCGACTTGACCCTGTCGCTCAGTCTGCGATGACACTTAATCTTCTTACGGAAGATAATCTCCCTTCATATCACCGTGAAATTGCTGTTAAATTTGGTGATCACGAAACTTGGCGCCATTGGGTTGGGCGATGGACTGCCGAAGAAAATCGTCACGGTATCGCACTCAGAGATTACCTGACTGTCACTCGAGGGGTAGATCCTGTAATGCTTGAATCGATGAGGATGGAGCACATGACAAATGGCTACGATGCGGGAGAAAAAACTCTGCCGGAAATGATTGCATATGTCACTTTTCAGGAACTAGCTACCCGTGTATCCCACAGAAACACAGGTAAGGCAGCTGGTGATGATATTGCCGATCAACTACTTGCACAGATCGCAAAAGACGAAAATAATCATATGATGCTTTATCGTGGGCTAGTTACAGCAACATTTAATCGTGCACCTAATAGAATGATGAAGGCAATATTAAAAGAGATCAAAGGCTTTAAGATGCCAGGTGCTGGTATGCCTGACTTTCAAGATATGGCGCTGGATATTGCACTTGCGGGAATATATGATCCTCCGAAACACCTCAAGCAAGTTGTACTACCTACATTAGAATATTGGAAAGTTTTTTCACGAACTGATCTTTCAGGAGAAGGAGAGCTGGCACGGGATGAACTCGCAGCATTAATGGAAAAATCTAAAATTGGTGCTGATCGATTTGATAATCGTCGGGAAGAAAGAATTATCACGGTGGCAAAACGACGCGCTCGCGACAGCTAATATGGTATTATAAGCTTAGTATAAATAGGGAGAAAAAGCGTGTTTACAATTGGTGTTATTATTTTCATACTTATCATTTTAGCTTTTGGTATGTTCTTTACGGTTGGTCAACAAACCGCTGCACTTGTTGAAAGATTTGGTAAATTCAAACGGGTAGGCACGGCTGGTTTAAATGTTAAAATCCCTATTATTGATAAAATTGCTGGCCGGGTGAATCTCCGCGTGCAACAACTTGATGTTCGGGTTGAAACTAAAACTAAAGACAACGTCTTTGTATTTGTTATCGTTAGCGTTCAGTACTACGTATTACCTGCTAAAGTTGTCGATGCATTTTATCGTTTGCAAAATGCAGAAATGCAGATCACATCATTCGTTTTCGATACCGTTCGCGCACGTGTTCCTACGATTAATCTTGATGAACTTTTCCAGATGAAAGACGAAATTGCTTCAGCTGTTAAAACTGAACTTGATGTTGTTATGGATGATTTTGGATACGGCATCATGAAAGCGCTTGTCACAGATATTGATCCAGACGCTAAAGTGAAGCAAAGTATGAACGAAATTAATGCTGCTCAGCGTATGCGCGAAGCAGCAATTCAGCAAGCAGAAGCAGATAAGATTCGTGTCGTAAAAGCTGCTGAGGGTGAAGCTGAAGGTAAAGCGCTACAAGGTCAGGGTATTGCAAACCAACGTCGCGCGATTATAGATGGACTTAAAGACTCAGTTGAGAACTTTAGCAAAAATGTCGAAGGCACGAATGCACAGGATGTTATGAATTTGGTTCTAATGACACAGTACTTTGACACAATAAAAGATATTGGTCTTTCAAGTAAGACAAATACGATTCTTATACCACACTCACCTGCAGGTATGTCAGATCTTTCTGAGCAAATGCGTACAGCCATGATTACAGCTAATCAGGTAACTAAAGTTAGTGATGACGCTACTCCAAAAAAGCCAGGCTCTGGACGTTGAGCTTAACTAAATAATCTACATCCTAGCTTTTAGATACATCACGTGCAGTATATTAGTTTGTTTCAATAGTAATCATAATTGATCGTTTAACTACTGTTTTTAGATTATTAAAAGGTAGTGGCTGAATCAAAATTACGTTATAATAATCATATGACACAAATTCTGCGAGATGACGTGCTGCATTTAGCGCAGCTAAGTAGTTTGCAGCTTGCCGATGATGAAATTGACAGCCTGCAAATTGATATTGGTAACATTCTAGGTTACGTTGAGCAACTTAGCCAACTAGACACTTCAGGAGTGGAGCCAACATATCAGGTGACTGACTTAGAAAACGTATGGCGTGATGACGTCGTTATTGACTATGGCGTTAGTCGTGAGCAATTACTCGAGTTAGCTCCTGAAAGCCATCTAAATCAAGTTAAAGTACCGAAAGTATTATAATTATGACTATTTCTGACTATTTAAAAACAGGTGATACGACACGTAACCGTGTTCAGGCAGCAATTGATCGAGCAAAGAGTTATGACGAGTACCATGCACTACTTAGCCTAACTGAAGAACGAGCGCTTGAACGTGCTGATGCGGTTGACGCCGGAACTATCACTGGTAAGCTCGCTGGTATTGCTTTTGTCGTAAAAGATAATTTTCTTGCTTTTGGTGCGCCAACGACAGCTGCCAGTCACATGCTAAAAAATTTTATGGCTCCAATCCAGGCAACTGCTGTAGAAAAACTTGAAGCTGAAGGAGCTATCTGCATCGGCAAAGCAAACCTTGATGCATTTGCTCACGGTGGCAGTACGGAAAATTCAGCTTTTGGCCCGACAAAAAACGCATTTGATCAAACTAAAGTTGCTGGTGGAAGTAGCGGTGGATCAGCAGTCGTCACGGCTCTTGACATTGTTCCATTTGCGCTCGGAAGTGATACGGGTGGCTCGATTCGTGAACCTGCTAGTTTTAATAACGTCATTGGAGTAAAGCCTACCTATGGTACAGTCAGTCGTTACGGCGTTGTCGCAATGGCAAGTAGTACAGATACTATTGGCTGCTTCACTGCAAGTGCAAGCGATGCTGAGCTGGTGATGAGTATTATGGCTGGTCGTGATGATCGTGATATGACTACGCTAACTGATTTCTTTGAGCCGCTTACAGAAACAAAACCTGGACAGAAAATAGGGATTATTAAAGAATTTATGACATCTGATGTTGATGAGGATGTCCGTACTCAGGTGGAAGAATATGTCGAAAAACTACGAGCAAATGGTCATACAGTCGAGGAAATCAGTTTACCTATCGTTGCACATACGCTTGCAATGTATTACATCATTGTTCCTGCGGAGATCAGCAGTAATCTTGCTCGCTATGATGGAATCCGCTTCGGCCACCGTGCCGAAGGAGTTAAGACGCTTGCAGAACTATACGGTAAAAGCCGTGATGAAGGATTTGTTACAGAGAATAAGCGTCGTATTATGATCGGGAGCTATGTATTATCAAGCGGCTACTTCGATGCATATTATTTGCAGGCACAAAAAGCTCGCACACTCCTTATCGAGGCATTTGATGATCTATTTAAAACCTACGATGTACTTCTTGGCCCTGTTAGCCCAACACCCGCATTTGGACTTGGTGAAAACACGAGTGACCCAATTAAAATGTATCTTGCAGATATCATGACCGTTCCGCCTAGCCTTGCAGGTTTACCTGCAATAAGTGTTCCATCAGGGATGACGAGCTCTGGCCTTCCTGTCGGTGTCCAACTTATTGGTGCGCGTAAAAGTGATGCTGCACTACTTGCACTCGCGAAGTCATTGGAGACTGTGTAATGGATGGTTCAGTAGTATTTTTCTTTGTTGCAATACTTGTTGTTGGTGCTATTCTTTTTGCTGTTATCACCCTAACAAAGCGCGGCGGATCACCACTAAATGTTGATAAATACCGTGTAAAATGGCTTGCCATCGAGCAACAATTAAAACGTGATGAACCAAGTAGTTGCCAGTTAGCAGTGCTTAACGCCGACAAGTTACTTGATCAAGCGCTCCGTGAGCGAGGATATAGGGGGCAGACAATGGGTGAGCGTATGAAGTCTGCCCATGACAAATGGACAAGCCGAGATGGTGTTTGGCGTGCTCATAAGCTACGTAATCAGATCGCTCACGAATCTGATGTGCGTGTATCATACGACGAAGCGCGTAGCGCACTCGGTTGTTTCAAGCAGGCGCTTAAAGATCTAGGAGCAATTTAATGACAGATGAATTATTACAGAAATATGATATGACGATTGGCATTGAGTGCCATGTTCAGCTTGCAACAACAACTAAGTTATTTAGTGGTGCAGACAATGACGCACGTGATAAAACACCGAACAGTGTCGTGAGCCCAATTGATTTTGGTCTTCCAGGTATGCTCCCTGTCCTCAATCGAGAAGCTGTAAATCTGGCTATTAAAGCAGGTAAAGCGCTCGGAAGTGACATTGCACGTGTTAGCCGATTTGATCGAAAACACTATTTTTATCCTGATCTTCCAAACGGTTACCAGATTACACAGATGTATCATCCAATTATCTTAGCCGGTAGCGTGACTGCGCCACTTGAAGATGGGTCACAGGTGACGGTAAGAATTCATCACGCACATATGGAAACAGATGCTGGTAAGTTAACTCATTTTTCTGATCACAGTCTTGTTGATCTTAATCGAGCGGGCACCCCACTTATAGAGGTTGTTTCTGAGCCTGATATGCACTCAGCTTTAGAGGCAAAAGCATTTGCGACTGAGCTATACCGACTCATGACATATGCGGGGGTTACACACGGCGATCTTTACAACGGTAATATGCGCTTTGACGTTAACATATCAATTGCGCCAAAAGGTGCCACTGAGCTTGGAAAACGAGCTGAAGTTAAAAACCTTAACTCATTCAAAAGCGTTGAAAAGGCAGCCGAGTACGAATTTCGTCGTCAAGCAGCGCTCCTAGACCATGGTGATAAAGTTGTTCAAGAAACTCGTGGTTGGGACGAAGCAACCCAAAAAACAAACTCACAAAGATCCAAGGAAGATGCGCAGGACTACCGCTACATGCCTGATGCTGACATTCCACCGATTATCTTATCTGATGAGGAAATTACAGAAATCCAGGCAACTGTGCCGAAGCTTCCGCCATTTTACCGCCAGTCATGGAAACAAATGAATCTCGATAGCACAGTTGTAAATGCTCTTTTGATATCTAAGTCACTTGCCGAAACAGTACAGCGTATTTTAGAAAATGCTGGCGAGAGTGCGGCTCGCCGTTCAGCTTTATGGCTACTCATGACGGTGACCGATGAAGATGTCTTAACAGATAAAATATCAATATCTGATGACAAATTGGTTGACTTAGCTGAAATGGTAGACAAAAACGAGTTAAGCTCGACAGCCGCAAAAGACGTATTTTTTGAAATGCAGACATCCAATGAATCACCGCGCGAAGTGGCTGAGCGAAAGAACCTAATTCAGGTTAGTGACGAAGGCGCAATTGGACTCATTGTTGATGAAGTTCTTGCAGATCCAGCAAGTGCAAAAGCGATTGAGGATATTAAGAACGGTAACGATAAGGTCATCGGATTTTTAGTCGGCCAAATCATGAAAAAATCACAAGGCAAAGCAAATCCAGCACTTGCTCAGAAGTTAATACGCGAAAGATTGTAGCAGTTTTACCTCTCAGGTTGGCCTTTAAAAGAATTTTTAAACTGCTTGTTTTCACACTGTAAACAACATGTGATATAGTTAATTATGTGAATCAATCTTATAGATTACACATAATGAAAGGAGTTATTTAATGGATTGGGCACAAATACTAGTTATAATCCTTTCAATTTTCTTGGCGATTTTTATATTACTCGCTATCATATTGATTGTCATGCTGATTCGTGTCACGCAGCAAATTAAATCGGTTACTTCGACCGCACAGCGTGCAGCCGAAAATATCGAATCAGTTGTTGCGAATGTCTCAAAGGCAACGTCACCAGTATTTCTTATAGGATTATTAACAAAGCAATTTAAGAAATTTACAAAAAGTAAGAAATAAGGAGAACATAGTTATGTCAAAAGGAAAATTCGCACTCGGAGCACTAGTTGGAGCAGCAGCAGGAGTTGTTGCTGGCCTTCTTACGGCACCAAAAGCAGGTAAAGAGACACGAGCTGATATTAAGAAAAAAGCAGACGAACTAAAAAAAGAAGCTTCTCAAAAAGCAGATGTAGCTAAAAACAAATCAACAGAAGTTGCCCATGATGTCAAAGCAAAGGCAACTGAAGTAGTAGACGATGTTGTTTCTAAGACAGAAGAATACAAAGTACGTGGCGAAAATGCAATCAATGGTGCTGTCGAAGGTGCTAAAAAAGGTTTTAACGCAAAACGCTAAATCTATCTAATTAGTATGGCACGTCTGATAATATTTCAGGCGTGCCATATTTTCTAAGGAGTTATATGGCCGAAAAAAAGAAGAAAATGGGTATCCTCAGTAAATTCAAACGAGATAACGAAAATGGCGCACGCCACGATATGCTTGAAGAATTATTTATGGATTTTAATAGGAACCGAGTAAATATCTATAAGATTAACTTTGTCCGTGGATTATTTTTCGGACTTGGAAGTGTCTTGGGCGGTACACTACTTGTTGCGTTACTATTGTGGATATTGAATGTATTTACAGGCTGGTTTCCAGCATTGAATGACTTCATTGGCGGGTTAACCGATACCGTTCATAAAGTACAAAAATAAGCATCATCTGATTTTACTACAGACAAATAATCATTAAAAACGCTATACTATATGGAGCCATGGGGGTAGAAATTGAAACTAGCGCTGATGTAAAAACACAGCTGCAACCAGCGGATTATGTTCATTTACATAATCATACACACCATAGTCTTCTTGACGGGCTTACGAAGGTTGACGAGCTTGTTTCTGTTGTCAAGAAAATGGGCATGGAGGCGGTGGCGATCACAGATCACGGTACGATGTCGGGTACTATTGAATTCTATAAAGCCGCAAATGATCAAGAAATTAAGCCGATCATTGGTATGGAGGCCTACGTTGCCACAAGGTCAAGACATGATCGTGATCCAGCTAAGGACAAAGCTCGATATCACCTCATCATTCTTGCAATGAATGAGACCGGGTATAAGAATCTTATGATCTTATCTTCAAAAGCAAATCTTGAAGGCTTTTACTACAAACCGCGTATCGATCATGAGCTACTTGAGCAGTACAATGAAGGTCTTATTATTCTTTCAGCATGTGCAAGCGGTGAGCTTGGTGAGCAGTTAAGAGTCGACAATTATGAAGAAGCAAAAAAGATAGCGAGTTGGTATAAGTCTGTATTTGGGGACCGTTATTACTTAGAACTACAAGATCACGGCCATCCTAATAGTCCAGCCCAGTGGGATGTTCAAGTCGGTATTAATAAACACCTTGAACGCTTAGCCGAGGAACTTGATATCGAATGCGTTGTCACGAGCGATGGTCATTATATTTCACACGATGACCAAGATGCACATGAAATTCTTCTCTGCGTAGGAACTGGCGCGTTTCTTTCGGATGAAAAGCGCATGAGCTTAAAAGATTTTGAACTTCATGTAGCCGACCCTGTAGATATAATCTCCAGATGGGGCATTACTAATCCACGCGCGGTGATGAATACAAAAACAATTGCAGATCGTTGTAGAGTGAAGATCGAACTTGGCGGTATTCTTATTCCAACATTCCCAGTTCCTGAGGGAGAAACGGAAAAGTCATATCTTGATACGCTTGTTTATCAGGGGCTCGCTGTACGCTACGGCGACAAATTACAGGAAGAGGCGAGTACACTAACGGTTAGCGAGATAAGACCAACACTTAGTGATGAAGTACGAGATAGGCTTGATATGGAACTGTCTGTTCTTGAAAAAATGGGATATAACGGATATTTCCTTATTGTCCAAGATTTTATTAACTGGGGTAAAGCACAAGGTATTATTTTTGGACCTGGACGTGGGTCGGCTGCAGGATCAATTATTGCCTATGCACTTAATATTACAGATCTCGATCCATTAAAATACGATCTTCTTTTTGAGCGATTTTTAAATCCAGATCGTATCTCAATGCCTGATATCGATATTGATATTCAAGACACCCGTCGAGACGAGGTAATAGCATATTGTGCTGAAAAATATGGATCATCACGAGTAGCAAACATCGTGACATTTGGAAAAATGGCTGCACGTGCTGCTGTAAGAGATGTAGCACGCGTGCTACAAGTTCCATATGCGGAGGCGGACCGATTGTCCAAGATGATTCCTCCACCTGTCCAGGGGCGCCATATTCCACTTAGCAGGAGTATTGTTGACGATGCTGACTTAAAGCGTGAGTATGAAACGAATCCTACTGCAAAGACAGTGTTTGATTATGCAGTTCGTCTTGAAGGTACGATTCGCTCGCATGGTGTTCATGCTGCAGGTGTAGTTATTGCACCTGATGACATTGTTAACTATGCACCTCTTGAGATGGCACAAAAAGGAGTTGTCTCAACCCAGTACTCCATGAACCCTGTTGAAGAGCTTGGCCTTCTTAAGATGGACTTTTTAGGTCTGTCAAATCTTACTATTATTAATAATGCTCTTCGTATTATCAAAAAGGTATATAAAGAAGATATTATTTTATCAAAAATCCCACTAGATGACGCTAAGACATACGAACTATTCCAGCGAGGCGATACAACGGGTGTATTCCAGTTAGAATCAGCTGGTATGAAGCGATACCTACGTGAGCTAAAACCAACAGCATTTGAAGACATCATTGCAATGGTGGCTCTCTATCGTCCTGGGCCTATGCAGTTTATTGACAGTTTTATCAAACGTAAACATGGTCAGGAGCCAATTAGTTATCTTCACCAAGGAATGGAACCTGCGCTATCAAGTACGTATGGTATCCTAGTCTATCAAGAGCAGTTTATGCAGATCAGTAAAGATTGGTGTGGGTTTACTGGTGGTCAGGCAGATACGCTACGAAAAGCGGTTGGCAAGAAGAAGATTGATTTGATGCGTAAGGTCAAAGTTGATTTCGTGGACGGGGCAATTAAGCACAGTGGTGCTGATAAGGCGACAGCTGAGAAGTTTTGGGATCAGTTAGAGGAGTTTGCAAACTACTGTTTCAATAAGTCCCACGCTGCTTGCTACGGACTGATAAGCTATTGGACTGCCTATCTTAAGGCTCATCACCCAGATGCATTCATGGCTGCGCTTATGACCAGTGATCAAGATGACATTGACCGACTCGCAATTGAAATTACTGAGTGTAAGCATATGGGAATAACAGTCATGTCACCAGATGTAAATGAGTCATTTGTGGAATTTGCTATTGTCCCTAATGAAAATAAAATACGTTTTGGAATGGCGGCAATAAAAGGCGTGGGCGTCGGTGCAGTCGAAGAAATTCTTCGTGCTCGTGAAAACGGTAAGTTCGACTCAATTGAAGATTTTGCCAAACGCGTCACAACATCACGATTTAATAAAAAGGCATGGGATTCGCTTATTAAATCAGGAGGTTTTGATGCGATGGGCGATAGATCCGATCTTCTATTCAACCTTGAAACCATCCAGGCATTTGCGAGTAAAGTTCAAAAAGAAGCACTCAGTGGCCAGACTGATTTATTTGGTGGTCTTGGAGATATGGGATCGATTCAACCGACCGTTACGCTCCAATCAGCCCCTGCGCGACATACAGATAAAGAACGACTCACTTGGGAGAGAGAGCTACTTGGTCTGTATATTAGCGCACACCCTCTCGATAACTACGATGCATATTTTGAAGAACAGACGATTCCACTCATGCGCATGACGCCAGATGTTGACGGGAAAAAGGCAACAATTGGTGGACTAATTAGTACAGTACGAAGTATTGTAACGAAGTCAGGTACGAAAATGGCGTTTGTTGGAATTGAAGATAAGACGAGTGAAGGGGAAGTTATCATCTTTCCAAATCTATATGAACTTGTCGGCGCAAAGTTAGTTCAGGACGCTGTTATCCGTGTCACAGGAAAAATTAGTGCAAGGGACCGAGACGGTAATCTTGGCACTGATGCAAAAATGATCGCTGATGAAGTCGTTGTTGTGAGTGACGAAGAATTACGCACGTACGAATCAACAGGACGCAAGATGGATGCGCCCAAAATGAGTACAAAAGTAAAAGCAATGCGCGTTGCTGAGCATAGAGCTAAGCAAACTGGAAAGACAATCAGTGCACCCAGTAGCTCATTGCCGCCAACATCTGTAGCTGAAAAGCCAAGACCTATGATGGATAGCCCAGTTGCAAAGAAAGTGTATGTACATATTAAAAACCCAGATGATCATGAAGCTCTTATCGCATTAAAACGTGTATGTAGTGAATATCCAGGTAATGTAGATATTGTCCTCGTCCTTGGTGCTGACAAGAAGTCAGCTATCAAGATGCCTTTTAAGGTTAACGCTGAGCTTGATCTAATTGGAAAGCTTGTAAAACAGATTGGCGAAGACTGCGTCGTTTTAAAATAAAATACTCCACCTCCACGGAGTATTTTACTCTACGTGACAGGCGGAGCGTTTGTCATATGTTCCAATCCATCTTGGTCAGTCGATCAGTTCGAATTTATCTATTACACCGAGTGACCGATATTCACCGAGTGGCGTACCACGCATCATGATGATTCGAAGCGGATCACCTTTTCTCAGGATAGAGCCCCCTCGACCGAAAGATGTGCCAACAACGGGCACTCGATAGTCTAGGGGTACTGTCCGAGTTTCGGCACTTTCTACCTCATCGTCAGCTTGAGCGCGTTGGATTTCGTAGATAACCGTAAGGAGCTGCCTTACCCATCTCTGAATACTATCCGGCAGCTTATCGAGCGGAATCGCGAAATGTCGCTCCATCATTGATCTGAGGTGATGGGCACTGCTTCGGACAGTCATTGTTGTGAGAAAAAAAACACCCTCACTGGTTGTGACCTGAGCACCTACCTTGAAATTCACCCCTCTATCAATTGCAAGTCCATTACCGTTGAACTCGATTGAAAAGGTCATTGCCGACATCTCCTCTGGTTGGTTGTACATGGACAATAGCGGTATTATATCTCTAATAATTAGCTGCAGCAAGCGTTACGGGTTTGTAAACAGCCCGTAGAGTGCAATACCTGTCGCTACGCTGACGTTGAATGATTCTTTTTGACCCTGCATAGGTATCTCTATTAAATCATCGCATTGGTTTCTTAGATCACCCGTAATACCCTCTACTTCTTCGCCGAGTAAGAGGACAATTTTACCAGGAGTCTTGTATTTTGCTAGCATGATACTTCGCGCGTCTTGCTCAAGCCCGACAATACGGTAGCCATCCTGGCGTAATGTTTCAATATCTGGGTTCTCTTGATACTCAAATGGGACTATCATTTCTGCATCAAGCGCAGTTTTATGAATCTGTGCCGTTAACTTATCAGCAATATGCGGTAATCTAGTATCAGATTTCAGTCTTGGGTAAGGCGTGTATCCACTCAAGATAATTTTTGAAACACCAAATCCCTCCGCAGTACGAAAAATAGCACCAACGTTATGAGTAGATCTAATATTGTGAGCAATAACTATAACTTGTGGCATTTCAAGTCATTATACCACTATAAAAACCATTAGCTTTTTGCTATAGTCATAGTTAATGGACGAAGATAAAATACAGTTAACCCGTCGCCAGCACGACGAGGACGCAACTCGTGAGCGTGCAGCTATCCTTGGGCTGCAGTATCTTGATACGCGTGAAATTGAAAATAATCTTTCACTGACTGACGGCATACTGGCAATTCAGGAGATGTATAACGGTCATATTGTTCCACTGATTGCTGGGAGTAACGGCGAAGCATTCAGATTTGGCGTGACGAGCCAGACGCCTCAGTCACTTATTAAATCTATGCATACAGCCTATAGTGACCGCGGTGATAGCATTCAGTTCTTCCTGATCAGTGGTAGTGGATTCAAGGCATTCATGAATCGCTATGATCCACCAAAAGAAGTTATCTATGATGATATCGAGATAGCCAAAGAAGGTGACAGTGACACAATTAGCGAGGTGAGCAAGACACTAAACTCTGTAAGTACAGACAGGGTATTCGATTATCTCATTGACCAGGCAGACAAATTGGGCGCAAGTGATATTCATATTGAAAACGAACGAACTTACATACGTGTTCGTATGCGTATCGATGGTGCACTTCATCCTGTAGCTGACCTTGAAAAAGATCGTTACCGTGTACTTATGGGTGCGCTTGGCTCAAGGGCCAATATATCTATTGCTGCAACGACTCCACAATCAGGTCACATGCAACGAGAAATTACGAGAGATGGTGCAACCCATCTTCTCAATCTACGTATCGAAACAGTACCAACGATCTACGGACAAGATGCCGTCATGCGTCTCTTCAACTTTGATGAGAGCTTATTAAACCTTGATCTTCTTGGCATTCCTGAGCGTCAGCGTCATGAAATTGATGAAGTTATAAAACACCCACGCGGTATGGTACTCATGGTGGGCCCAACAGGATCAGGTAAGTCGACGACACTCTATAGCATGCTCAACGCACTAAACACGAGTGATAGAAAGCTTATTACGCTTGAAGACCCAATCGAGTATGGCCTTACTGGTATCTCGCAGATACCAATCGATACTACGCATGGTCAAAGCTTTGCCGATGGACTTCGTGCCGTACTTCGTCTTGATCCTGACGTTGTAATGGTTGGTGAGATTCGCGATGTTGATACAGCAAAAACAGCTATCCAGGCATCAATCACTGGCCACCTTGTCCTCTCAAGCTTTCACGCAAATTCAACAAGCGCTGCTTTTAGTCGAATGATTGATTTGATCGGCACAAACCCGATTTTTAGTTCGGCCATACGTCTTGTTATTGCGCAGCGTCTTGTGCGTAGATTGTATGATGACTCAAAAGAAGAATATGACCCTGATGAGGCGACACGTAATTATGTTCGAAGTGTTCTAGAGAACTTACCAAGTGATGTCGAGAAGCCAGATTTTGACAACTTTAAGTTATGGCGACCAAAGCCCAGCGAAGAGGCACCATTTGGCTACAAAGGCCGTATTGTGATCATGGAGCAGATGGTGGTCAACGAAAATATTCAAAAGTTTCTTCGAGGTGACGTAAAAGACGTGAACACTGATGAAATAGAAAAAGTCGCCAAAGAAAATGGCTTAGTCACGCTTACTCAAGTTGGAGTGCTCGCTGCTCTTCGCGGTGAAACTACACTTGAAGAAATAAGCCGAGTTATCTAAGACTAATCTCGGATTGTTTCGGGATCAAAATTATATTCAGATAAACGGCTGGGTGTCGCTACATTGGTCCAGTAATCACCATCTCGAAGTCTCATAAGGCCAGCTGCAGCTGCTACAAGATATCGCTCACGGTTTATTATCTGTAGTTTAACAGCTTTTAGCTCTGGTGAAAGTGGTCCCTGGCCATACTGACCATCTACCATGTCAGTGAAGTCCGGTTCGAAATTGTCACGGATGACAAGCGTTTGTGGACCATCGGTCGTAAGATGTTCAGGGAGACCTCTGAAATTAAAGCTATTGCCAGCAGCGTCATCACTAAAAACTTCGATAAGATCCGTATGGTCACCGTAATCAACGAATCCAGCTGTTTCGGCAAGACTACCTTCAGGTATTATGTGATTTCCCACGTCTCCAACAGTTGGATAATGTTCTGTATGTATCATAGGTTAGTTCCTCACAGGTTACTTTGATTGTTATCGTATCACAGCCGCAATGCTAGGAACAAGACGCTCATCAAATACGCTTGGAATCACATGCTCAGCATCAATTTCATCAACAAGCCCAGCGATTACTTCTGCAGCTAGTATCTTATGTGCATCCGTAATCATAGGGACTCCATTATCGAGGGCTCCACGAAATATACCAGGAAATGCAGTTGCATTATTAACCTGATTTGGAAAATCACTACGACCAGTTGCCATGACGGCTACCCCAGCAGCTTTAGCCTCATCAGGCATAATTTCTGGTGTTGGATTAGAGAGTGCAAATACAACTGGTTGATTTGCCATAGTTGCGATCATATCAGCGGTAAGAAGACCTGGCTTGCTCACTCCAATAAAAATATCAGCGTCTATTAGTGCATCTTCGAGTGAACCAGTCTGGGAACCGTCGATATATTCGAGAAGAGCCTTCTTCTCATTATTAAGATCTTCTCGTCCAATACCGATGATGCCTTTACTATCGACTGCAATAATCTGGGGTTTTGCATAAAGGTGCAATAGCTTTGTAATAGCCGTACCAGCAGCACCCGCACCAATGATGACTATCTTTGTATCAGATAATTTTTTACTGACAACTTTCATTGCATTAATTAGCCCTGCAAGAACAACGACCGCTGTACCGTGTTGGTCATCATGAAAAACTGGGATATCCAACTCTTCCTTAAGTCGTTCTTCTACTTCAAAACAGATTGGTGCAGCAATATCTTCAAGATTTATAGCACCAAAACTCGGCGCGATTGCCTTAACTACTGCAACGATTTCGTCTGCACTATGCACGTCAAGTATGATTGGCACGCTATCGATTCCAGCGAAGTGCTTAAATAGCAGCGCTTTACCTTCCATTACTGGCATCGAGGCTTTTGGTCCAATGTTTCCAAGCCCAAGAACTGCAGACCCATCAGATATGACGGCCACAAGATTGTTTGTCCATGTATATACGGGTAGAAGTGATGCATCATCAGCAATTGCCTTACTAACAGCAGCAACACCAGGCGTGTAGTATGCGCTCAGCAGCTCTTTATCGAGGACGCGCGTGTCACGGAGTGTTGTTGAAATTTTACCTTTATGATTTTTATGAAGTTCAAGTGCGAGTTCGTTGTAGTCAGTCATAATCATTTTATTATACCGCCTTTGACAGTCTCGTGGCTCATATTTCCTATAGTTAGATTGATGTACTGAATAATATATACAATTATCTTCTTAACCTCTTTAAAAAATCGTATCTCTATGCTATAGTTAGTAACTGATTGTATTATAAATAGTAAAGCGAGAGAAAAATGAGTTTTGCACTAATTCAAAAGGTTAACGACGAGCAGAAAAAAGCTGGCGTAGTTAGCGCAAAGAGCGGTGACACTGTCCGTGTTCACCAGAAAATTAAAGAAGGTACTAAAGAACGTATTCAGATTTTTGAAGGCGTTGTTATTCGTACTGACCGAAATAATTCGCATACTGCACGTATCACAGTTCGAAAAATTGCTAGTGGTGTTGGCGTTGAGAAAAGTTTCTTAATCCACAGTCCACTTGTTGATAAGATCGAGATCGCTCGCCGTGCGAAAGTACGCCGTAACTACCTTTCATTCCTACGTAGTCGTAGTGGTAAAAGTGCTCGTCTTACAGCGCAAGATTTTGACCGTGAAGCTGTCAACAAAGTTAACGAAGCTCCTGCAAAAGAAGTTATTGCAGAACCTGCAACTGAAAAAGCAGAATAGTCATTCTATAAGAAAAAACGTCCGATGTATATCGGGCGTTTTTTGTTTACGGAGCTATATTACTAATAATAGAGTACGTAGAGTGAGATGATCGTTGGAGTGAGGGGCACGCAAATTCGCGCGCCCCTCACTCCCGCTACCGCCGGCTGAGGATTGCATCGACTTCGGATATCTCCTGTGCCGTGAGCTCTCTTCCGAGTACTCTGGTGAAAGCACGAAGAACGTTACTTCGGCTCTGAGCCGTCGGTCTCCTGGAATAGTTACGCACCGTCGCCACGAGTCTTCCATTGTTGAAAGCGTCTTTCACTGATGGGATGTCCGCCACGTTAGTACCTTACTCTAGTAGGTTCTCATGTCGATAAACATGAGTTACTGCTACCATAGCAGTATATTCATATTCTGTCAATGAGCTACAATAGAAATATGATTTTAGGAATTGACGAAGTTGGGCGCGGACCTTGGGCGGGACCTCTTGTTGTGGGAGCTGTTGTTTTAGGCGATATTCCTATCGAAGGACTCACTGACAGTAAAAAGCTAACGAAAAAGCGTCGCGAAGAACTTGATGCTATTATTCGCCGAGATGCAGCCGGCTTTGGTCTAGGATGGGTGAGTGCTGATGAACTTGATAGTATTGGACTGTCAGCCGCACTAAGGCTTGCTACCCGCCGGGCTGTTGAACAGGTCACTTCAGCCTACAGTGAGATTATTATTGATGGAACAATAAACTTTCTTGCTAACACAAGTAGGGCTGCTTATGTCACGACGATTCCAAAAGCTGACCTGCTCGTTCCTAGCGTCTCTGCGGCATCAATTATAGCGAAGGTGGCTCGTGATGCCTTTATGACCGACCAAGACGCTGTGTATCCCGGCTATGGCTTCAAGACTCATGTTGGGTATGGCACACCAGCACATCGCCAAGCGATAGAGAACTTAGGTGTGACTCCACTTCACCGACTATCTTTTGCGCCACTAACAAAATACCGACTAGATACACCAAATCATAAAAAGTCTAAATCATCCACGAAGTATGTATAAGTGATCGCAGGTACCAGACTCTACTCCAAATTAAAGTGCCAGTAGCGCTGATATGACACTATCACGGTCTCGTTCAATCAGCTCGACGCGACCTTCTATTTCCGAAACTCCAATTGTAATAACACGACTCAGAGCTGGAATCTCCTTCTTAGGTGTGAAGAACTCAATATACTGAGCTAGTTGTTCTCGTGTTACAAGACTACTTGCACTGTAGCGCGGGTAGTCATCGTAGCTTTTGTCACCAGCAAATGTATCAATGACCCACTGCCAGTTGTCTCGAATCCACTGCCAAGCGGCATCGCGACTTTCTCTGCCACGAATGAGATACACGAACCAGCGTGCAGCATCCTGAGGCCGTATAACTAGCGGATCTTTTATTGCTTCAAGAAGTAGCAGTATTTTCTCTTTAGTTCGAGTTGATGTAATACCAAGACATATATCCTGCTGCAGTTCAGCTGACGATGATGACTTATATGTTGAAAATAGTGCATCAAATATCTTTCCATCATCATGCCGTACAACACTGCTAATAATAAGGGGTCGAAGCTCTGGGTCAAGATCGATGAGATCATTTGATTCAAATAGAGTCTTTGCTTTTTGAAGTGCATCGGGAGCTTCACCGTATAGTGTAAGCGCTAAAATCGTTGCACGAAGTTTCGAGTCTTCTTCTGATTCACCTGGTTTTGCATCCCATCCAAGTCGAGCATATTGCTCTGCCGCCATGTTTGCAGCAAATGTACGCAGCTTACTCTCAGCTATGGGGTTATCATCGACAAACTTTTTTAATTCACCAATAGCCATACTCATAATCGTCCATACTGGTTCACTCGTTTCATTTTTATACCCACCGAGGAGGCTAATGAGCTGAATACTCGGAAGAATACCTGCTCTTGCAAGCATCGTTGATTCATCAAGCAGTTGGATACGATCAAGCATAGATAAGTTACCGGCACTCACCTCGCCGATTAATCGCTGGAGCAAATCGTCACTATAGTGAGTAATAAAATGAGCCGTATCTTGGTCGTTAAATCTGAGTGGTGTGGTGTGGTGACGCGTCACGACAACCGATCTTTCAGAAAGTATTTCTGGCATCTCGCTACAAGGAGAGGTGAGCGGAATTGGCCATAGTTTACTCGATGCTTCGTGTGGACCTACAAAGAATTGTTCCTGAGCGAGTGTTACTTGATCACCGTCCTGTGAGACATGGAGAACCGGATAGCCAGACTGTGAAATCCATGTATTCATAAGACCGGCAATATCTTTACCGCTAATCTTTGCTAATGCATTCCATAGGTCATCTTGATCAGTGTTGCTGTAGGCATGTTCTTTAAAGTACAGCCCAAGACCAGTACGAAAGTCTTCTTTGCCTACGTAGTGTTCTAGCATGCGTAGGAGCCGAGCGCCTTTTGCGTAAACGATTGCACCGTCAAATAACGTACTAATCTCATCAGGATGGTTTACATCTACCTGAACAGCCTGTACACCGTCAACACTGTCTCGACGTAGGGCCATGACAACCTCACCTGATGCGAAATCAAGCCATATATTCCATTCAGGGTAAAGTGCATCAATGGCAATGTACTCCATCAGGGTTGCAAAACTTTCATTTAGCCAAAGATTATTCCACCACTTCATAGTGACAAGATTACCGAACCACTGATGAGATAGCTCATGCGCAACAACAGTTGCAATATACTGCTTACTACTTATTGAAGTTGTCTTAGGATCTGCAAGGAGCGCAATTTCACGATAAGTAATGAGGCCCCAGTTTTCCATTGCACCAGATCCAAAATCTGGAAGTGCCACATGATCCGACTTAGGTAGCGGATAAGGGACACCGAAATACTCGTCAAAGAAATCAATCGTTCGAGTTGCAACGCCAAGAGCGAAATCAAGGCTTTCTGGTGGTTGAGCTGGTGTTGCCCAAACATTTACTTCGACGCCACTTTTCGTTGTTGCAGTCTTTTTATGCATTTCACCAACAACGAATGCGAGCAGATACGTGCTCATTTTTGGCGATGTCTTAAAAGAGGTCACAAGCTGGTCATCAGCCACAACTTGTCTCTCGACAGGCATATTTCCTAAAACTGTAATGTTTTGTTCGGTCGTGAGAGTGACGTCAAAAGTCGCCTTTGCTTCAGGTTCATCGATACACGGGAATACTTCACGGGTATGATGGCTTTCGAACTGCGTAGCTAGGAGCTCTTTTTTAACACCATTATATTCGTAGTAGCAGGGATAGAGTCCGTGCATGGGGTCGGTGATCGTACCTGAAAAACCGATAACAAGAATATGTGTTCCACTATGGATATCTGGGTGAGTGATATGGAGCTCATCGTTGTCGCTGCTACCAAAATCTGCTTCTTTGCCATCTAGCGTAGCTGATTCAATTGCAAGATCCTTTGCATGAACGATGATAGTACCGGTACTATCGGGTGACACGCCGTGAATAGTAACTGTCCCACGGAAAGTTCGCTCAGCCCGGCCAAGCATTAATGAAAGGTCATAATGTGTTGGTGAAAATTGATCAATAAGTCGAGGTACTGTCTGCATATATCTATTGTAACAAAGGTATACTAGATATATGAAACAAGGTTACGTACTTCGACGGATCATTGGGGTAATTTTTATCCTCGCTACCGTAGCAGCTGTGTCTATTAACCATCCAAATATAATGCAGTCAGTGGCTCCGCCTCAATCCGTTAGTACGGCAACGGGACCAGCAATAGATGTACTAAATAGTCTTGCGGTTAAAGGTCGCTCTCCAAAAACAGGGTACGCGAGGACGCAATTTGGTGATGGCTGGACAATATCTAAAGGGTGTGACACTCGGGAGATTATTTTACGTAGGGACATGACGAATGTCACCGCGAATGACAAGTGCCAGGTAATAAGCGGTACGCTCAATGATCCGTATACTGGTAAAATAATTCTTTTTAGCCGAGGTGAATCATCAAGTAGCGCAGTGCAGATCGATCATGTTGTTGCGCTTAGTAATGCTTGGCAGACCGGTGCTCAGCAGCTTACTGTGGATCAGCGCGTGTCACTTGCTAATGATCCACTTGAGTTACTTGCCGTTGATGGTCCAACAAATCAACAAAAATCTGATGGTGACGCTGCCACATGGTTACCCTCAAATAAGTTATATCGTTGTCAGTATGTCAGTCGTCAGGTTGCAGTGAAATCAAAATACAAACTGTGGGTGACTCAATCTGAAAAAAATGCGATCACAGCTATTCTCTCAACATGTCCAGGACAAATACTACCCCAGTAAAAAATAAGTGGGCTTTTATATCTGCTTTTAGCGCACCGGTGGAATAATAAGCTGTGGGCCACTTGTTTTCATACTATTCACCTCAGGGTTTGCCATCTTTATCTGTAGCATGCCATCAGGGTGTGTACGCATACAATCATACAGTGAGCTGTAGTCGTCTACTGTCGGGTCGAGCCAAGTAGCTTCATCTTCAGGGCGTAAGATAACGGGCATTCGTGGGTTGATCGTTGCCATTTCTATATTTGAAACAACCGTTATGACGGCAAACATACCCCACTGTGTGCCTTCAGGATCTGTCCATGAAGAATAGATACCCGCAATCGAGAATAAGTCTTGGTCTTTGGGTTTAATATAAAATGGTCTTTTTCCATCTGGCGTTTTTTGCCATTCGTAGTAGCCATTTGATGGTATAAGGCACCGACTATTGCGGATTGCATGTTGCCAGCTTACTTTTTCAAATACATCTTCAGATTTAGCATCAAATGTTTTATAGCGAAAGACGCCATTTGTATCTTTAGCGCGTTCGGGAATGAAGCCCCATTTCATCCGCTTTAGCTCAATAACACCATCTGAATTTGTAAATATAACTGGCGCAAGCTGTGTTGGGCTGATATTATAATTTTTCTTTACACCCGGGGGAACGCCGTTAGGGAGCTTAAAACGATCACGTAGGTTTTCAATTTCAAATAGCGTATAGCGTTCGGACATATTGCTATTATACCTTAGTTAATCTGTTATGTGGTCTATCTATATTTAATTACTATTAAAACATTGCAACCGCGCCTATATAGATGACATAGATATCGTAAGATCTAGTAAAACAGAGGTCAAAAGGATACAATATATCAAGTTATGCAGGACTCATTCTCTTTTACTATTCAGACAAAGCTTTCAAGTGATTCTTTAGCGCGAACAGGAACTATCCATACTCCACATGGTGATATTCAAACACCAGCCTTTATTGTAGTCGGGACTAAAGCGGCAGTTAAAGCAATGGTACCAGAACAGGTCAAAGCTGTTCATGCTCAGGCTGTACTCGCCAACGCCTATCATCTTTATTTACAGCCAGGTCATGCACTTATCGAACAAGCCGGTGGTATTGGAAAGTTCATGAACTGGCAAGGCCCGACATTTACTGACTCAGGTGGATTTCAAGTTTTGTCACTTGGAAGTGGTTTTAAAAAAGTACTTGCCATGGAGTCTGGAAGCGCAAAAGTGGTTGATTCAATCGCACCGATGGGAGCGCGTCACGCATTTGTCGATAATGACGGCGTTACATTTAAATCGCATCTTGACGGAAGTATGCACCGATTTACACCAGAGCATTCTATGCAAGTGCAGCATGGAATTGGCGCAGATATTACATTTGCTTTTGACGAACTCACCTCACTGGTTGATACATACGATTATCAAGTCGAGTCACTGAATGTTCGTACACATCCATGGGCAGAGCGAAGCCTTATAGAAGTCCAGCGATTACGAGAACAAGACCCAGGTCGTCCATACCAAGCATTATTCGGTGTCATACAGGGTGCCCAGTATGAAGACCTACGAAAGCAAGCAGCTACATTTATGGGTCAACTACCGTTTGATGGGTACGGCATAGGTGGTGCGCTTGAGAAAAGTCAAATGGGTGAAATTATTAAATGGGTAAACACCATACTCCCAGAAAATAAACCTCGACATCTTCTTGGTATCAGTGAGCCTGATG
This sequence comes from Candidatus Saccharimonadales bacterium, assembly GCA_039928925.1. NCBI lineage: Bacteria > Candidatus Saccharimonadota > Candidatus Saccharimonadia > Saccharimonadales (SeqCode) > Saccharimonadales bacterium (SeqCode). The sequence continues at coordinate 274,219 of JBDSSF010000001.1, forward strand.
ATATTTTTCTCGCAATAGAACAAGGCATTGATACGTTTGACTGCGTGTCCCCAACAAGAGTTGGTCGTAACGGCGCAGTGTATACCTATGACGGAAGAGTAAACATTAAGGGCGCAAAATATAAAACTGATTTTACGCCTCTACTTGAAGGTTGTGAGTGCTATACGTGTCAACATTACACACGTGCATATATACAACATTTATTTCGCGCGAAAGAAACTCTTGCTGGAACACTGGTATCAATACATAATGAACATTTCATTATCAAACTTGTTGATGACATTCGTGTAAGTATTATCAATAAAACTTTTTATGAACTCAAGGACTCTTGGCTTAGCCGGTATTACGCTAAAAAAGATATCGCTAAGTCGTGACTAAGAATTATCTGCACAGTAGTCTTTACCTGATGTTAGTGGTATCTGAAGCGCGAATTGTCTCGAATTGGTACTGAGTTGGACATCTCTGTCGCCTACACATATATATCCTCTTCTGTAGATTACACTCGTAAATCCATCGCTTACGACTGAGCTGAGGGTGTAAGGTTTATGTGTTACTGGATAAGCCAAGCCCTCCATGTATTTATTTTGGAATGTAGCAATTTCAGCTTCTGTTGCTGGGTATTTGCCATTGTTGTCGGACGAGTAAGACTCTAGGAGTGTGGTAATTCGTTTCATATCAGATTGAATAATAGTGTCGGTTGCGGCATTTTGAACTGTAGGCTGTGTTTTAGGCGGAGATGTTGAATCAGCGGGTTTCATTTCTGCCACTGTATTTGAAGAATCATCAACTAGAGGGCTATGTGGCGCTAACAGATCTAGCGCTTTAATAGTACCAAAAGCAATAAGTGGGATAGCGACTATAGAAACGGAAATAATAATAAGCTTTTTCATGAGACTTATTGTAACAGATTTTAGTAATCAAAATTACTTGTATAAATTATAATAATAAGCTATAAATAAATTAACATGAGCGTAAACGTATTCACTGGAATTACATACTAGATGATGGACCGACTGCTTGCGTCCAGCATGCAGTCGTACGCACACCTCCCGCCGCCAGATGCATGGAAAGAACCGGACAAATGGCTTAGTCCCGACAATAGACAAAAATTCTACGCGCCAATAGATGACCGCGGTTTTGTATTACCAGATGACACCGTTGAGACTGTTCTTGATTTATTTCATGATGATTATGAATGGCCGTACGATAAAGACGACCCAACAACAAAACCTGACGACCACCACTTTCACTGGGAAATGGATTCATACCTCCCAGTGCACCATCTAGGTAGTACCATCCCAATGGCCTTTCGTGAACTCGCAACCAATAGAGGACTTATGCCGCGGCAATTTCATAATGTTATTCACCATGTTACTTATGAGCCTGAAATTCCAGATCTATCCGATATGGAGCAATATTTGCGGTCATACGTTCTTGCAAAACACGCCTTCCTACGTTTATTTGCGACTGCCAAACAGGCAGTAACGGCTCAGCGAACTTTCTCCGTTCGTCGTCAAGATATTCTTGAACACCCAGATAGGATAAAAGGAGATTATGACGAAGTTGGTGAAGCATTCCATGCCCAGCAGTTTAATAAATATTTCACAACCTACCAACAACTTATTTTAGCAACTCAGAATATTCCTTCGGATAACCCTGTTTTTTCAGACATCGATAGGATTAATAGGCGATTGAAACCCCACCATGCTGTAAAAATATTAGGTCTTGCAGCGACACGAAAGTATGTTAATTTCGTACCATTAATTGTTGGTAAAGCTGCTTGAATTAGAATATATTTCTTATGGTTGCACAAGCCCACATGCTCGGAGTATTATCTTTCAATGACGGATCACGAGAAAAATGGCAATTACTCTGGTGAAAACGACCCCTTATTTGCTCATTTAGATTTTGAAACACCTACTATTATGATTGATAGAGATGGGCAGCAGTGGATTCAAGTTAATTTTGAGACAGAGCGACAAAAACTACTTGATGATTTTTATGATCATATGCTTGCTTATACTCAGATGTACGGAGATGTAGATATGTCTAATGAAGAGTCATATCGGGCATTTGTACATAACCTTGGTGAACTAATGGCCGACGAAGAAGAAAAAATCGAACTCTATATGGATGAATGGGTCCAGGTAGGTGGACTTGAGTATATTCTCCATGACGGCAAGCCGCATCGGTTCAAAAAAGGTGGTGTACTTCGTGGTCGATATCAAGGTATCGAGCTATACCCTTGTTACGATATATCTACAGGAAAATCTATCGAAACACTACCTATCGGTGTAAGTCTCGCTGTAACTGATCTTTGGCTTGTGAGCGATGACGGTGAAACGGAAGAGCAGTTTGATTTTCCCGAGGGTGATCATGTGCTGCTAACACTTCATGGTCCTGGAATAGAAGTACGAAAATTTGAGCCAGTCATTGCTGCATAGTTTCCTTTTGAAAAGAATATGACTGCGCATAGATAAGTTGGTAGATACAATAAATGAGCTTTAATTTCTTATGCTTGCATCAGTTTGTGTAAGCGGAGTATTATCTCAAAATGACAGATTACGAAAAATCTTACGGATACTCTCATGAGCAGGATCCTTTGGCTCATTTAGATTTTGATGAGCCGGTCGAAATCATCGACGAAGACGGCAGCCACTGGTTGCCGATTGATCTAGAAAATGAACGGCGAGTTATTCTTGAAAAATTTGCTGAACATGTATCAAGTATGCAGCTAATCTGCGGGGAAGTCGACACGAATGATACTAATGAGTATCAGGCGTATTGCCACAATCTTTCAGACCTCATAGCCTCAGATGAAGCGAGACTCAAACTCGTAGAGGGTGACTGGGTACAGCTAAAAGGGCTTAGCTATGTTGTCCATGTTGGTGGTGGGCATGCGATTGATCCATCCGCAGTAATTAGGGGGAGATATCAAGGAGTGACGCTTTTTCCATATTACGTCCAGTCTGGTGCAGATATGGTTGAAGAGCTTGCAGCTGGGCTTTATTTTGCCGTAACTGATGTATCAATGATTTCTGCAGACGGTACGATGAAGATTGAATACGAGCTTGAAGAGGGTAGTCCCGCATTATTAACGCTTCATGGAAAAGATGTGCAGGTTTACAAACTTGAGCCTCTTGATCGAGATAAAGGTAGGTCTGATCCAGCTGACTCATCGGGAACAAATGACATTGGTTATAGTGAGAACTAGAATATTGATAATAAGTATTTGCAGCCTAATTATATAAATATTTATAATTTGCCATCAACTATTTGAGTAGTATGCAAAGTTAAAACGGCCGCGACAGAAATCGTCGCGGCCTACCGTTCTCGGTAAATGAGCTCACTGAAATGAGCGACGCATGGTCGAGTTTCTTCTAAATACTCTTGACCATTATTTTGATAGCCCCTAGGAGATCTTCGAGCTCCTTGATCCTTTTTCGGAGTTTTTCGACCTCGGACTCTTCTCTTTTAGGCATGGTTTCATGGGTTTCAACTGATATTGAACCAAACTTCACTGCAATATTGATTGCTCCAGAAAGTTCGTTTCGTATCAGTGTCCTGAAGCTAAACGACTGCGAGCGCACATATGCATCTCGCCTGTCTGAAAGAATTCCATAGCTCTCATTCATGTCCACGTTCAGGGCGTTATTGATGGCGTACGCGCTCTTCGCACCGGTCTTCGCAAGTTCGATACATATCGACTTTAACTTTTCTAAGACTTCCTGGGCAGTGTCGCAATTGAAGAGTCCACATTCCCAGCTGGAGACATCGTTGTCTCCAGCAAGTCCATTACCTCTGCAAACGCGCTGAATGACCCTTACGCGCTCATCGATAGTCCTCTCGGAAATCATAAAACCGCCTTCTGTCCTTACCTTATCTATCGCGGATTGCGAAAATATAGGTACTAATTTTATTATAGCATATAATTAATATTAAATCAATAATCAGTATAACTACTAAGTTCAGGATATAATATAGAATAATGAATGAAATAATTTGCCCTCACTGTAAAAAAGCTTTTAAGGTTGATGAAGCAGGATTTGCTGATATTTTAAAGCAAGTTCGTGATCATGAATTTGAGAGTGCTCTTCATGAACGCGTTGAGATGTTAAAAAAAGAAAAAGAGAACGCAATTAAGCTCGCTGAAGCGAACACAAAGAATCAGTTACAAGTAGATGCGGCAAAAAAAGATGCACAAATTGCTGAACTAAAAATGCAAAAAGAAGCTGAAATCGCAAAGTTAATTGCGACGAGAAATGCTGATGTATTAGCGATTCAAGCCGCAAAGGACACTGAGCTCGCTCGACTTCAAGCTCGACTTCAAGCAGCTGAAACTGAAAAGAAACTCGAACTTAGTGAGGCTCTTAATAAAATTGAAAAAGAACGTGATCATATTGCAAATGAACTCAAAAATAAGGACACGGAACGCCAATTGCTAGAATCATCATTAAAGGACAAATACGAAGTTGAGCTTCGATCAAAAGATCAAATGATTTCATATTATAAAGATATGAAGGCTAAACTATCTACAAAGATGGTAGGTGAGACTCTTGAGCAGCACTGCGAAACCGAGTTTAATAAACTGCGTGCAACTGCATTTCCAAATGCCTATTTTGAAAAAGATAATGATGCTAAAACTGGGAGTAAAGGTGACTACATCTACCGTGAAGTAGACGAGTCTAGTAATGAAATTATCTCCATCATGTTTGAAATGAAGAACGAGGGAGATGAGACGACTACAAAGCATAAAAATGAAGATTTCCTGCGAGAGTTGGATAAAGATAGAAATGAGAAAAAATGTGAGTATGGTGTACTCGTGACACTTCTCGAATCTGAAAGTGAACTTTACAATACTGGTATCGTCGACGTCTCCCATAAATATCCAAAGATGTATGTGATACGTCCACAGTTTTTTATACCGATCATAACGCTTCTTCGTAACGCTGCTTTGAACTCTATGAAGTATAAATCTGAGCTCGCCCTCGTTAAAGCTCAAAATGTCGATATCACTCATTTTGAAGATAATATTAATGCGTTTAAAGAGGGATTTGCAAAGAACTATGATCTTGCAAGCCGTAAGTTTAAAACAGCTATTGATGAGATAGATAAAACTATTGATCATCTACAAAAGACTAAAGACGCTCTATTATCATCGGAGAACAATCTTCGCCTTGCTAATAACAAAGCGGAAGATCTAACAATTAAGCGACTAACTCGCGGTAATCCAACTATGGCTGTAAAGTTTGAAGATCTTAATAACTGAGTAATCTGAACCCTGTTTAATTTGCCTCGTTAATGACACTGCTGCTTGCACACCGGTCCTGTTTGTTGCTATATTGTGCGGATGACAAGTGCTGACAATAACGAATCGAAACTCTTTGCTGAGCTTGAAAATAGCATGGAGACAGATCTCTCATCGTGGCGTACAGCACTCTTTGTTTTCTTTGAACAATTTTTACCACTGGTTGTTGATGAATTGGGAAATAAGTTAGGCAGACAAGTCGACTTTCAGATTGATACGGATAGGGCTGAAGTATGCGCGATGGTTAGAGAACTTATTGTAGATCACTGGAGATTAATAGGTGATCCACCTGCTGCGCGTGCTATGGTAACGGCTTCTGGTCGTGGAATTTTTCAAGTTTATAATGACGTTTATAATAATTTTGATCCTGAGCAAACAAGTGAGTATGCAATATTATCAGGAATATTTATAGGTTTCGACGTCCAGGCATATGTAGATCCAGCGTATTTAGATGTAATAAGTGAAGGTGAAGAGGTTAGTCTGGACGTCCAGAGACACTACCAAAAGCCATTTGGCCTTCATCTAGTCCTTACTGACGTTAATGTTGTAGATCAGAATACTTATGAACCGCAAGCCTTTGGAGATAAATTAATCTATTTGCCACTCCATTATCCTGAAGTTACGCTACGTTCAATATCAGCTCACAAGTAGAGCGACGTATCAATTTCGCCGAGAAGCCTTTTTCTTATAATCAGTTTCATCTTCAATTTCATGTCCAAGAATTTCTTCGATTAAGTCTTCAATCGTTACAATACCAACAATATGGTCATCACGCTCGATTGGAATTAAGTGAGTATGCGCACTTATGAATTTACGGAACATAGTATCAAGCGCGGTCATACTTCCAACTATTTTAACGGGATGAAGTGAGAGATCATCAACTGCGATTGGATCATCAAAATCATATGCAAGTAAATCTTTAATAAGAAGTACACCATAGCAACGTGTGAGATTTGTATCGAAAATTGGTATGCGACTGCGACCTTCACGTTTAATTTTTTCAATAGTTTTTGTATCGATAATGTAATCTGGGGTTACCCAAAAAACATCGTCAATACTTGTCATAATATCTCGAACTCGTTTTTCGCTCATTTGGAGGACACTTTTAATAATTTCAGCCTCGTCTTCATCAAGTTCACTTTCATCGGCATCGATCTGCTCATTGATAATGATGCCCAGTTCACCGCGTGAATGTAGCTCTTGCTTGTGATTCCCAACGAGCTTATTAAGTAGTAATTCGAGCGGACGAGAAATAATATATGTTACAAAGACGAGAAACTTTAAAAATGGTGCAAAACGTGCAGTAAATGCGAGTGCATTTTTAGCAAAAAGTGCTTGTGGGATGACTTCACCAAATATGACAATAAGTAGCGTGCTCACAATTCCGGCGATAAGACCATGAAAATGATCATCGAGCACAAGAGATGTAGTCGAGATAACGGCCACGTTGGCAAGCAGGATGCTTGATAGCGTCAGGTGACTTTTACGACGAAGAGGGAGGACACGCTTAGCGCTTACGTCACCTAGTTTCGCTTTTCGCTTTAGGTCACCAAGTGATAAAGCCATGAGTGATATGTTGAGACCAGAGCAGAGCGCCGATATCGTAATAAGCGCTAATATTTCAAAAATAAGAATGAGGATACTCATGTAACTGAATAGGAATTATATAGTTGTTAGTCTTGTTTGTATAGACTTATTCTTGTTGATGAAGCGCTTGATTGTCGAACAACACAGACAGGCTCGAAGCCTTCGCTATCTTCTATTTCTGGCGACGCACAAACGATAACACCGAGGTATTGCCCACTTGGTAGTGTTCTTTGAAATACAACCGGACCAGCGCATTTAACAGCGTATTCACCCATCTGTTTCTTTATACTGATTATTTCAGCGTTAGTTTCCTCAATAGATTCACCAAGCTCCCCGCGTAGTCGATGACTTATTTCATTAATTGATGAATCATCATCAGGTTCAGCCGACTTCCCGTGTTCTTCTTCGAAAATGATTTTTGCTTGCTGTTCGGGTTGATTGCCCATGCATGTCATGATATTTTCATCATTTTCTGTCTCAAGATCGGCAATTTCAATCATTGCGTTGTGCTGCACTGGACATGCCGCACAAACACGGGGGTTCATTAATTCCATAATCACATATTTATATCATATTTACTGATCATTCTCAACTTGCAGATGAATTTATGTGCTAAATATTCTTTCCGTCCAAGGTAGTATTAAGACGAGCTAGGTAAAGTGACTAAAGAACACATATGAAAGGAGGGCATGAATGAATAAAGTACAAAGACTAATTCTAGGATCGGCCAGTATTGGAATATTTAGTGTATCAAGCATCAGTGCTATGGCAGCGCTTGCTGCAAGTACAGTGACATCCTCTACTGGGAGGACATCGAAAATAGTTGAATCGGAGGCTGTAAATACGACGAATACGATCGATGCTTATAGTGACGATACTAGTGAGGAAACAATCGCTATGGATATAACAGGCATAAGATCACTAAGTGATAGTCGGCAGAAAGAGGAATACAGCTAACCAGTTATGGTTTTTATTTTTATTGAAATGCAGTAGGATTGAAAATACTATGGGCATACAAGGCGGAGAACTCACTACACTAGCTGCATATAATAGACAGCTAGAACAGCGTATTAAAGAACAGGACATTAACAACGTTGATGTCTATAGCGCCATGCTACGACTTACAAGTAAAAAGTATGAGGCGCTGAGGCTACCTGTAATGTTAGATAATATTACAGCTCGACCAAGCGGTGTCTATGTCGTAAGCCTCTGCATGCTCGATGAACATTTTAAGAAAATGCTGACAACAGGGGGCATGATGATTGATGGTATGTGGATGCCAGCAAGAGATGACCCTTTTAAATTTGAACGTCCAATAAACGGTAGAGCGGTTGAAGGATACCTTACGGACTATTCGGATGGCGTTGATATAAGTGAACTTATGAATAAAGAACTGATTTCTGCTTCAGTAACTGAATGATGAATTGCTATAATACTATAATTATGTTATAGTTTTATCATAATCTAAACCTTTTTTGCATAGAATTGCTCGTTTACAATAATTGTCATTTTATATCCACTCATCAAGTGGACCACATACTTTTGTGGAAGCGACTACAGATAGGAAATCACATGACTTGGTGGAATCGTCGCAAGACGGTACCCGAAGCAACACCCGTTTTTGCCACCGCGCAGCCAATGCCGTGCAAGACCATGGTGACGGGGCCGATGCAGATCAGGCGCTCTGTGCAGTACGGATACGATACCGGCAAGCCAGCCGTTGATCTTTCCAAGCACGCTCCAGAAACCGTCCAGCTTGTGAAGGGCCCGTACTACGCGGCTCAAGCGGCACTGAAGGCGGTAGGACTCTTCGGTGTCCGAATCAAGATCATCGTGATGGTCGATGGTTCGGGCTCGATGAAAGGGGCCTACGCGGAGCAGGATGTGCAGAAGATGCTCAATAGGGCACTCGGGTTCGCTCTGAACCTGGACCCGAGCAAATCCATCTCTGTATTCACATACGGCACAAGTGTTAGCCGTCCGGTTCTCATCGAACTCTCGAACTACAGCAGTGCGGGCACCCTGATCAAACCTGACTTTGGGTGCACAAACATGGCACTCGGGTTCGAGCAGGCTCTCGATATCGCTCGCAATTCCGAAATCCGGCTACCGACCATGGTGATCAATATCACCGACGGTGATCCCAACGATGGGGTCAGTAAGATCATGGCTCAAAAGGCCATGACTCGCTCCGTAGTAAGTTCGTCATGCGAACCAATTCAGGTCAAGAACTTGGCTGTGAAGAGTGTTCCGTATCTCGAAACGATCGACGATCTACAGAGTTGGTACGAGGTTCGTAAGGACAACAGTGGAAACACAGTCCATGATCATGAGGGTCACGTCATCCTCGACTACAATCCGAAAGGAGTACGACTGATCGACAACGTTGATTCACAGAAGGTCAGTCCTGGGGACTCGGACCAGAGATGGGCCGAAGCATTTGCCGGCGAGGTGCGTGACTGGCTCGATGCTAGTGCACAGGTTGGTTTGATCACTGGAGTTCCAGGGATCGACCGTCGCTACTGATCGACATCTGTACGTCGCTGACGATACACCCGGAGAAACGCTCTTCGGGTGTATCGAATGCAACATTTTTATGATTGGATATAAGATGATATTTGAGCAAATTGATATATAACATACTTTAAAATACTATTGATCATAAAGCATAAATATGATATTATACTAATTATTGAAACAATAGTTTCATGTAGCCAAGTACAGAAAGAAGACGTCATGTCTCTCTCGCTCATCAAGGGAACGCCCGCCGAGCCGCTCGTCAACCCCAACGGACACGCCGTCAGCAAGCTGACCGTCGGTGTCGGCTGGGACAAGTCGTCCGGCGGCAAGAAGGGCTTCGCAGGAATGCTCAGCCGTGCGAAAGGGATCGATCTCGATCTCGCCGGTCTGGTGTACGACAACACCGGGTCGGGCGTACGAGTCTGCGGCTTCGACACCCCTGATCTCTTCGGCGGCGGCATGCACCACACTGGTGACAACAAGACCGGAAAGGGCGACGGAATCGACGAGTCGATGGAAATCGATCTCGACCGACTGCCGCCCAACATCACCGGGATCGTCGTCACCCTGAACGCCTTCAAGAAGGGTGTGTCGTTCGCGAACATCGCCGGCGCCGACTGCTTCTTCTCCGAGAACTTCGGGAAGGATCTGTTCGGCCTCGGCCAGTTCGCCGTCCCGATCGACGATGCGACCAAGAACACCATCTTCATGGCGCGCATCCTGCGCGACGCGACGAGTGGTGGTTGGACGATCAAGGTCGTCAATGCCATGGGCTCAGCGATCAACGGTGACCCGCGTCAGCTCCTCAGCGTCGGAAAGGCCTACCTGACGGTCTGACCGCTTCGCTAAGCGAGCAACGAGTCACCGCCTAGAAAACGAAAACTCAATCTGAAAGGCTACACGGCCATCCCTTCTGGGATGGCCGCTTTCAATTTCAGAAATAAGATAGATCTTTAATGTACTATACAAAGTATAGTACTGGTGGTATACTTAGATTAGTAATACAGCTCGTGACCGAATGGTCCGCCGTATGCAAAGTTATTTATACAATCTAATCGAAGGAGTTATTACTAATGTCAAACATTCTTATCGTCACAGGTAGCGCGCGCGAACTTAGCGTCGGCAATAAAATTGCAACAATCGTTCAAGAAGAACTTCAAAATTATGATGACGTCACCGCAACTATCGCAAATTTAAAAGAAATTGATTTGCCATTCTTTGACAATGAAACAGCTCCATCAGCACCAAACTTTTCGACTAGTAATGAAAAAGTACTTTCATGGACAAAGATGGTAGCGGATGCTGATACAGTTCTTCTCCTTATGCCTGAGTACAACCACTCACTTAGCGGCATTCAGAAAAATGCAATCGACTGGATATCTGCAGAATGGAATGAAAAACCAGTTAGTATTATTGGTTACGGATGGGGTGGCGCGGCGCTTGCTCATATCACCGCTAAGGAAGTATTTAGTAACCTCAAAGCAAAGTTACTCCCAACAACAACACACCTTCACTTCATGAAACAACTAAACCCAGATGGTTCAGCTGTAGATGGTCAGGATATCGCTGAGCAGATTAAATTAACTCTCGATGAACTTGTCGGCAACCTAAAGTAGCCATCACCACGTCGTTATATGGAAAAGGCCACTCGAAACTATCGAGTGGCCTTCGCCTTTTCTGCCTTGTTCTCCGCATCAGTCGATTTCGAGACTTTCAAGAAACATCTCGACAGTTAACTGGAATGCCTGGTGTGCTCGGACCCACGGGAAACATGAAGCAACCATGAGGTAGTGGTTGACGAGCGCCGGCCCTCGTTCGTACTCGTCAGCTCGTTGGAGACAGCGAATGAGATACTCTTCGCTGTCATCCTGCATGTTTTTCCGTAGCGTGATAAACCTCTTGTCACGCACGCTGACACTCGCAGCATCAGCTACAGTGTCAATGAATGGCATCATGTAGCATGACTGAATGGCTAATACGGACATAGCCATCCACGAGTTCTGAGCTGGAATCAATACCGGTGCGGGCCTTGGTTCCGATGGATCTTTGTAGCCGTCTGGGTACCACAGCCCTTCTTTGTAATGAACCACGACTTCTCCTTCGGGTAGGCATGAAAAGACGATAACTAGTATAATACAAGTATTTATTTATTATGTCAAACGTACACTAAGACCTAGCCCGCCGTAAACTTTACATATAAAAACTGGTATTTCTGGCGTGCTCATTTCGGTGCTAAATGCATAGCCCAACTCATTAAAATGCCAGAGATTTTTAGTAGACTCAATCCGATTACGGATGAGCCAACTTGCAAAAGCACCTCGCGCAACTTTGGCATGAACTACAACAAACTTAGGCTCATTTGTTTTTGGATCAATAGTTAGAAATCTTGGTGATATGATATCTGCACCTTTAAGATGCGGCAAAACTACTTTGGTATATTCAGCGGCTGAAAGATTGATGATCGGAACATCACTTGGTAGTATTTTAGCTATGCTATCTCCCCAGTATGTATAGAGATTTTTGTATCGCTCATCACTTAATCGATAGCCCATTTCTAGTCGGTACGGCATGATGCTGTCTAACGCACGCAGTACCCCGTAGAGTCCAGATAAAATATAAAGATGATCATTTGCATACCGTCGATCATTATCAGTAAATAACTGGGATTGCAGTCCGCTATAAATGTCTCCCAAAAAAGCATCAATAGCAGGTAGTTGCTCATGCGGATTAGTGTTCCATGATCTCATCATAGTCTGTGTAGTTGTAGCCATAGGAGACGAAAGTTGCATCGGCTTCATTAGTTGATCTGCTGAAAGAGTTGAGACAAAATTCGCTAATTCTACTGCGTTCTCGAGCAGTTGCGGTGCCTGATACGTGTTGTCGTCAGACTTTCTGCGCTGCATTGTTTTGGATGAATGAAGCAAGATTGTTAGCATAAGACTATCTTAACAGGAAACAAACAGTGTAAAATAGGGTAATAGAGGAGGTACAGTATGGGAGCACAGCAACAACGAACGGATGCCGGCACAATACGTCAGACAGCGAGCGGCAAACGGCAAGAAGCAGTAAAGTTTGTTCAAGCCGCGGCCGATGCTAGCGCAAATGCACAATATGACCAAGCGCAGGCACATACATCTCAGGCTGATAAGTTAAATGGCGAAGCAGCTACACTCGAGCAACAAGCAATGGAGATGGAGAAACTAGCCGATTCATCCGAACAAGAAGCAGAGCGACTCGAACAAGAAGAGCAAAAGTTGCGACAACAAGCTGACGATATCAAACGCAAGAAAGATGAACTACGCGGTGATAGTGGCTCATTTGGTATATTTTAATGGACGAAAAATTGACAATAGCCGTTCTCGGTGGCACTACACGGGTCCAGCGAGAATCGATAAAAGCCGCACATTACGTTGCTGAATTTGGTAGGCAACTGCAAGGTGTTGATATCATATTTGTTGATCCCAAGGATCTCAATCTACCAGGTGACGGCAATGATCCAGAAGCAAAAGATCCAAAGTATAGTGAGATTACCGCAAAAGCCGATGCATTTTTCATTGTTACACCAGAATATAACCACAGTTTCCCCGGTAGCTTAAAACGGATGCTTGATAGCGAACTTGGTAACTATAACCACAAACCTGTTGCTCTTGCGGGTGCGAGTAATGGTAACTGGGGCGGCATACGTGCGGTAGAGTCGTTAGTGCCAGCCATTCGCGAGACTGGACTCGTTGTCCTTAGTTGGGATGTGTATTTCCCATATGTGCAAAATATATTTAACGAAGATGGATCAATCAAAGATGAATTTGCTGATCGATATAATATAAGTCTCAGTAAGCTTTATGCCGAACTGATATGGATGGCAAAACTACTCCGTCAAGGGCGACGCGAACTAACTTCTTAAAAGAATCGAGCGCATCTCTTTACTCTGCGGCGTCAAAGTAAAGAGAGGAATATTATAACTTGCATTATATAAATATGCAGTGTTATAATGACTAGAGTACATTCCGGCCAGCAGGTCGGATTTTTTCATAGAAAAGGAGAACTATAGTATGGAAGATATCAATGTAAAACAACTTACTCTCGCGGTTCGAACAATCGCTGAAGAGAAAAATCTACCTGAAGAAGTAGTCTTATCCGTTATTGAGCAGGCAATTGCTGCTGCGTGGCGCCGCGACAATGGTGAACGTGACCAAGAGGTTCGCGCTGAGCTAAATGTTAACGACGGTACTGCTAATGTATTTGTTGCTCGTGAAGTTGTTGAAGAAGTTGGATCCGACGCTGTTGAGATTAGTCTTGATGATGCAAAAAAAGTCAAAAAAGACGCTGTTATCGGTGATAGCATTGAAGAAAAACACGAAGTAATTAGCTTTGGCCGTGTCGCTGCCCAAACCGCAAAGCAAGTTGTATTGCAGCGCCTTCGTGAAGCAGAACGTGAAGTTGTGCTTGAAGAATATGAAGACAAGATAGGTACAATCGTTACTGGTACTGTCCAGCGTGTTGAACCACGTGTCGTTCGTGTAGAACTTGGTAAGGCAACGGGTATTATTCCTCAGTCAGAACAAATACAAGGCGAATTTTATAGCATTGGGAGCCGTATCAAAGTATTCATCAAAGATATTGAACGAGACAACCGTGGCCCACAGCTTATCCTTAGCCGTGGTAATGAAGCATTTGTTGAGTTCCTGTTCCGCCAAGAAGTTCCTGAAATGGAATCTGGTGCTGTCGAGATCAAAGCTATTGCTCGTGAAGCTGGTCGTCGTACTAAGTTAGCAGTTGCAAGTACTGTTCCAGGTGTTGATCCTGTTGGAACATTTGTTGGTGGTCATGGAACACGTGTCCAGGCCGTAATGAACGAAATTGGTGATCAAGAGAAGATTGACATCATTACATTTGATGAAAATAACGAACAGTTCATCAAGAACGCTCTTAGCCCAGCTGAAGTAGCAAAAGTACAGATTGATGAAGATAAAAAACGCGCAACTGTCTATGTCAATGAAGACCAGCAATCAATCGCTATTGGCCGCGGTGGTCAAAACGTTCGCCTTGCAAGTCGACTAACAGGATACGAAATTGATATCGAAACTGCGGTAAAAACAGCAGATAAGCCTGCGAGCGAATCAAAGCCACGAAAGAACATCGAAGATGATCTTCTTAGTGCGGTCGAAGAATCAACTGAAGAATAATCAAACAAGACTGATAAAAAATCCATCCACTCAAAAGGGTGGATTTTTTAGTGAAAAAGTATTCACTGCTTAATTTACATCATAATTTCATACTAGTATTATGAATAAGCAACCATACAACACATTTGATTTACCAACTCGTCATTTAACAAGTAACGATTATGTTCCACCAAAAGCACGTCGTTCAGAAGAAATTGAAAGGAGACATAATTTGCCAGCAGGTACCGTTCTTGCTGAACAACAGCGTGATGGGCTGATTGTCGCCCAGACAATGCTTGAGAACGTAGTAGAGCCAGAAGATATTGATTTTGTTACTAACATCGTTGCCATGAGTGGTATTAATACTAGCTGGTATAGTTATGGCCGTGGCGCTGAAGTCATGCGTCGTCGACTAGATCTTCCTACACTTGCATCAGACGATGAAGACTGGCGTGAAACTAGAGAAGGACTACTTATAAAAGCTAAAGAGGGGCTAGTCTCTGCTGTCATTCTTACCGATATTTTTGCTCGCTCAACTGCAGAGCGTGGTAGAACTACAGGGATAAAGCGACGCGTAGGTAGGCATATGGGTAACATATCACTCCAACTTGCCTGTGTCCGACTAGGTAATGCGCCAGCTGCACTCAGTGCATTTGACACACAAATTATAGTAAGAGACCATGCACTAGAAACACTCGAAGCATCTAGAGTAATGAGTCAACAAATAGGCCTTCATCCATCGATTGCTCAGTTTGCTGATCCAGACAGTGAAACTGCAATCTATCTTCGTAGACAGGCTCCGAACGGTACATATGACGCCTACGAACAGGCAGTTGCTGAGCTTCGTAGCGCAGCCTAAATATGAAATGTTTTTTCGGTAAAAAATAATTTGTTTGTTTCGTAGAGACCAACAAGTGTCTGCATATTAGGAAGCATGTCTTTATTTGAAAAGTCAGGCGAACTGTCCCAATAATATTCTGCAAGTTCATTATCTGCCTCAAGTTCGCCTTGAATATCATCACAGCCAAGTAGGGTAAAGTGAGTAAAACTCTCCAATGCATCTCCTTGATAAACGCGAAAGTACCCACTTCCTCTTACTGTAAATTCGCCACTAAGCCCAGTTTTAATTTTGCATTCTTGTGCAGCAACCTCAATTGAACTCGCAGTAGGTGTTGGTTGAGCATGCATAAAACCAGTCATTCCCAGTAAAGGGTGAGTGCGTCGCTTGTAGAGTAGCCATGAGCCATCGCTTTTGCGTCGAATCGCAAGAAGAAGAACTGAATACGCACGGTCGATCAGTCGACTCTGTTGTTTCAGTGCTCCTTTACCAACGCGTCTTCCCTCGGGGGTTAATGCGTAGTGTCCGTCGGATGTTTTGATAACATATCCTTCTGAAATAACTTTTTTAAGATGATAGTTAAATAGTTTATTATCAATATCATCAGGCTTCAGCTCACTAAAACGCATACTATCTGCGAATGCGAGGTGGTAGACGATTGATTTACCGATGTGATGATCAAGCATGAATGTAGTATATCAGGTACTTAGTATCACTTGGTAAGACGAACATATTCATATAATTGACTTATGAGCAACAAGAAAGTATATTGCTTTTAGGTATGACGTGCCCAACGTCATGCACGAGGCCCTAGGAGGATATTGTGTGTAAGGTTTGTGACAGAATTGGCCAGCCGCACTTCATCACCGAAGTTGCGGGCGATGAAGAAGTTGTCTGGTACCCTGAAGGTACAGTTGCCGATGATGGCACGATGACGAGGAACGAATGGATCCTCAAGTGCCCCGAGCCTGGTGAGCTGAAACAGCTTTACGACGCGCTTATCTACGTCGGTGGACTGGTGATATCGGAAGATGAGATCAGGTTCGATATCAAGCTTGATGATCTTGGGCAATTCCCGCCCCGCATCACTGAGCTTGCGATGCTGATCATGGACGTTCCGAGGATCAAGCGGGATTTTGCCGAAGTTGCTCGAAGCAATAAGGACAAGTTCCGAATCGTCGGCGGCTCATCCAACTAGGGCCTCAAGGCCACTCCTCGGTCCTCGCGACCAGGAGTGGCCAAGAGCCAAGATATTATTGTAAAATACGCTCATGCTATTGACGCCCTACTGGTTGTCAGGCGTATACTAAAGAAGGTCATGTGAGTACTGGTGGAGAACCTTTTTACCTACAGACCTTTATACCCAAAAACTAAAGCCCGTATACACACCTACTACTTCGGTGGTAAAGCGTCCCTACACGGCTTCATATTCAATCGCTACTTCAGGTGATACAGCAGATTTCATGGCGGTGAACATCTGTCTCCTCGTAGCTTACCCATAAATTCCGCAACTGACACACTTTTCTTGCTGTCAGTTTTTTGTTCATAAAAAATAAATCTTTTTATCTACGGGGAGTTCAGGATATGAAAACAGCAACAACAATTAATCGACCAGTCGACGTAACAGCAATAGGATTTGGACGTGATCTACGTGTCTATCCACGCTGCATGGAGTATGGTGGCATCAGCTATCGATTCCTAGACGCCGGACTTCGCACTGTCATTCGTAGCGGTGAACATATCGCACAAATCTTGACAATGAGCGATGGAATCAGCGATTTTCGCCTTCGAAGCGATAATCGCGGCGGAAGCTGGACGCTACTGAGTATGACTCAGTAGCACGTGAACGGGAGGGCCTACGGGCCCTCTTTTCATGATAGAATGGAAAAAGATATTGGTAAGTAAAGAGGTGGGTATGAGAAAAGAAATTATCATTGGCTCTATTGCGGTCGTAGTCCTTGCTGCTGTTAGTATATGGCTAATAGCTAATGCCTCAACTAAAGACGAAACAGTGATGATGCAAACGAGCTCAAATGACAATGTACACAGTGCAAACTAACATGTAAATAAATAGATATTTTAATGTGGGTGTATAATGGTATACACAATAGTAAAACCAAAGGAGGTACATAATGGATACAATGAATATCATAGGATGGATCGTCTTAGGCGGACTTGCAGGTTGGGTCGCTTCCATGATTATGGGACGTGATGCACAGCAGGGTATTCTAGGTAATATCGTTGTCGGTATTATCGGAGCTTTTATCGGAGGATTTGTAATGAGTCTCTTCGGTGGATCAGGTGTTACAGGATTTAACTTTACGAGCTTCCTCGTAGCACTTCTAGGTGCTGTCATTGCACTATGGGTACTAAAGAAAGTCGGTGGAAAGAAATCTGTCGCCTAATAACCATCTTATAAAAAATAAATTAGCACTCGCTTGACCCGAGTGCTAATTTTATTTATAATGGAATATAGTAAGCAAGCAAATATGATAAAACGCTTGCGCTACACTCACGGAGGATTGATAATAAAGTTATGGCAGATGATTTCGCGGAATTCGTATCCCACTTAACGGATAATGCCCGGACCAGCTTGCAACACGCTGATGCGATTGCACGTGGATACGGGAGTGCCTATATAGGTACAGAGCATTTGCTACTTGGCGTGCTAGCTCAAGGTTCTTCAGTTGGTGCAAAATTACTTGCAGATGCAGGTGTCACACTTGATCGTGCAGAACTAGCGCTCAACTTAACTCCTCGAACACTTATTGTCAGTACTGGTGCTAAAGGCTTGTCTGAGACGGCAAAACTGACACTTAAAATGAGTTGGGACATTGCTCAAGAATTCAGCCAGGATTATCTTGGCACTGAGCATATTCTCTATAGTATTCTTAGCCAGAAAAATGCACGTGCGACAATGTTACTCCGAGATATGAATGTTAACCTTGTTGAGCTAACCAGTGAACTTGAAGAGTTCTTTGATCGTGAGCACAGCCATTATCAGGAAGCAGATGCGGAGAATAGCCAAAAAACAAAGAAAAAAGCTGGTCGTGGTGGTGCCCTTGAAGTATTTGGTACTGATCTTACGGCACTTGCAAGGCGCGGAGAATTAGATCCTGTTGTTGGACGTGAAGCTCAGGTCGAGCGTATGGTGACTATCATTAGTCGCCGTACTAAGAATAACCCTGTCCTTATTGGCGAACCAGGCGTTGGTAAGACTGCGATTGTTGAAGGCCTTGCTCAGCGCATAGTCAGTGAAGACGTGCCCGATCACTTACTTGATAAGCGAGTTGTCCTGTTGGATCTTGCAGCGATGATAGCTGGTACAAAATATCGTGGTGAGTTTGAAGAGAGACTTAAAAAAGTTGTTACTGAATTAAAACAGCAGAATAATGTCATCATTTTTATCGATGAGTTACATCTTTTGGTTGGTGCAGGGGCTGCTGAAGGAGCACTTGATGCTGCCAATATGCTGAAACCAGCACTCGCACGTGGTGAACTTCATATGATTGGTGCAACTACACTTGAAGAGTATCGTAAGCATATAGAAAAAGACAGCGCTCTAGAACGCCGCTTCCAGACAATTGTTGTTCCTGAACCGACAATGAAAGAGACTATCGCCATTCTAAAAGGTCTTCGAAGTTACTACGAGCTTCATCATAGTGTCAAACTGAGTGATGAAGTACTCGAAGATGCTGCCTATATGGCTGATCGCTACGTTAGTGAACGTTTCATGCCAGACAAGGCTATTGATGTAATTGACGAAGCAGCAGCGCTTATACGTGTTAAATCTGGTCGAAAACCTAGCAAGCTTCGTGACCTTAATCGTCAATTGAATAACTTGAACGAAAAAATGGAAGATGCTGTTGCGTCTGAAGATTACGAGCGGGCCGCTCTTTACAAAACACGTATTAGCCAAATAAATGACAAAATTAGCGATATTTCACAATCTGCTGAACAAAAGGCGCCTGTTACTGTGACGACAGACGATGTTGCACAAGCGGTAGCGACTATGACCGGCATTCCTGTAAAACGTATCCAAAAATCAGAAGCAAAGCTTTTACGTAATCTAGAAAAACACCTTGGCAAGTATATTATCGGACAAAAAGAAGCTGTTGAGAAAGTAGCAAGGGCTATCAGGCGCTCTAGAAGTGGCGTCGCTAGCCAAAAGCGACCAATCGGCTCTTTTGTGTTTATGGGTCCAACCGGAGTTGGTAAAACGGAGCTTGCTCGTGTACTTGCGAGCGAAGTGTTCGGTAGCGATGACGCACTCATCAAAATTGACATGAGTGAATTTGGTGAACGACACAATACGAGTCGCTTACTTGGTGCGCCTGCTGGATACGTAGGTTATGAAGATGGTGGACAGCTTACGGATAAGATTCGTCGTCAGCCATACAGTGTCGTACTATTTGATGAAATAGAGAAAGCTCATCCTGACGTATTCCAAATACTTCTTCAGTTGCTCGAAGACGGTAAGATGACAGACGCGAAAGGTCGTTCAGTCAATTTCAGTAATACAATCGTTATTTTAACGAGTAATCTAGGTGCTGAGCGAATGATGAAAGAATCAAGTCTTGGATTCCACGCCGTTACGAAACAGGACGAGAAGAAATTAGAAATTGCTCATGAGGAAAACCAAGCAGCTGCTAATGATGCACTGAGTGGTATGATGCGGCCAGAACTTATTAATCGTTTTGACGCAGTTCTTACATTCCGAGCTTTAACCCGCCAGGAAGTTGGACACATTTTTGATAACCTCATCGATGAACTCCAGACACGATTAGTTCGCAAAGGAATTCATCTAGTAATAAAGCCATCTGCGAAAAAACTACTCATTAACAAAGGCTACGATGAAAAGTTTGGCGCAAGGCCCCTTCGACGTGCGATCCAAGACGAGCTTGAGCATCGACTTGCAGATGGTATGCTTTCTGGTGAATATGAGAAGGGTAGCGTTCTTACGATTGTGGCTAAGAAGGATGAAATTACGATAGATGTCACGCGCGAAGTCTAGTCTCACTTCACTCATTATTTTACTTGTGTTTGCTGTGGTTGCCGGGGCACTATACTTTAACCGCCAATGGGTGGTAGATGAATTGAGTATTTGGCAGTTTAAACCAAGCAGCGAAGTAACAGCGCTTGCCGAAGGTTCTAGCTTAAATGACAATGGCAAATTTATCTATTACGCGAGTCAGCCCAGCATAGAAAGTACACAGCATTTTAATGATGTCTGCGGCACTACCGAACAGTCAACTGCGATTTTAGGATGTTACTCAGCTCAGAGAATATATGTATATAACGTCACTGATGTGCGACTTGATGGTATTAAAGAAGTTACCGCTGCGCATGAAATGTTACATGCTGCTTACCAGCGCCTTAGTGATGCGGATAGAAAAAACGTCGATTCATTACTGGATGTTGAATATAACAAGCTCAAAGATGATGCGAAATTTGCTGAGCGAATAGCATTCTATGCAAGAAGTGAACCAGGTGAGCGTGACAATGAGCTCCATTCCATTATTGGTACTGAAGTTGACTCGGTGAGTCCAGCTCTTGAATCATACTACAGTCGCTATTTTACTGATCGTAAAGTAGTGCTTGGTCATTACAGTAAATACTCTACTGTATTTAAAGAAATTGAAGACAAATCGAATGCACTATCTGCGAGCTTAACAACGCTAGGATCTAAAATCGAAAAGAATACTGCACAATATAATAGTGATGTTAAATCACTTAATCAAGATATTCTTGATTTCAATACAAGGGCAAATAACGGTAGCTTCTCCTCGCAATCAGAATTTGCGTCTGAACGTGCTGCCCTTTCTGCGAGGACATCAGCACTTGATGTAAAGCGAGCTCAAATAGCAGCTGATCTTGTGACGTACGATGCACAGCGCAAAGAGCTACAGGCAATATCAAGTGAGTCAGCGGCGCTTAATCGTAGTATAGATAGTAAGCTTGCCCCAGCTCCTAGTTTGTAATAATATCAGGTATAATAAGGACAATGGTTAAATCAAAATCTCTTTTCATATGTCAGAATTGTGGCTCTAGTTACCCTAAATGGACAGGAAAATGTGATAACTGCGGCGAGTGGAACTCGCTTGTTGAACAGGCAGTCTCGAATGGCAAATCTGTTGTAGCAAGGGGTGCTAGCAGCGGCAAAGTTTTACAGCCACAAACAATGCAGTCAATTTCACTTGAAGATACAGTCGCCAGACTTGCGACTGGCTTCTTGGATCTTGATGATGTACTTGGTGGTGGAATTTTACCTGGTGGAGTTATCCTCATGGCAGGACAGCCAGGTATTGGTAAAAGTACACTTCTTCTTCAGATGAGTGCGTATATAGCTGGTTCAGTACCGGTGCTTTATGCAAGTGGCGAGGAGTCAGCATCACAAGTAAAACTCAGAGCAGAACGTCTAGGGGCAAACAAGAGTGAAGCGCTCAGCTTTGTTGCAAGCACCAGTGCCGATGATATTGCCGCAACAATTAGATCAGGTATTTATAAACTTGTTATTATCGATTCTATACAGACGTTGAGTCTTGATGAAATTACGTCAGCGCCTGGTACAGTCAGTCAAATCACAAATAGTAGTAATGTCATTATTCGTGCTGCTAAAGAATCTGGGGCAGCGGTCGTTCTTGTTGGTCACGTGACGAAAGAAGGTAGTATTGCAGGGCCTAAGGTACTTGAGCACCTTGTTGACGTTGTTCTGCAGTTTGAAGGTGATCGGTATGGTGGTTTTAAAGTTGTACGTGCAATAAAGAACCGGTTTGGCTCAACTGCCGAAGCTGCTATTTTTGAAATGGACGAAGGAGGTCTTCGATTAGTAACGAATCCTTCAGCTGCGCTTCTTGCTGAGCGACAAAACTCAGACGGATCAGTTGTTCTTGCGACCATAGAAGGGACAAGGCCGCTCCTCGTAGAGATTCAGGCACTTGTCAATCCGACTAATTTCGGGTATCCTAAACGTACTGCCAGTGGATTTGATCTAAATCGTCTTAACCTGTTGATCGCTGTACTTGAGCGACGCACTAAGTTGAATTTATCGGATAAAGACATTTATATCAATGTTGTTGGTGGACTAAAGCTCAGTGACCCAGCCGCAGATCTTGCAATATGCATTGCAATCGCAAGTGCCGCTGCCGGACGCAGATTAGGCGACGAGATTGTTGTATTTGGTGAAGTCGGTCTTGGTGGTGAAATCCGCAGTGTCGTTAGTAGTGACCGTCGTATAGCTGAAGCAAAAAAACTCGGATTTAAAGAAGCAATTGCGCCTAAGTCTACAAAAAAGAACTCATTTATAAAGGGTGTTGGCGATCTTCGTCAGGCTCTCATAGACTATTTACAGTAGTCAGAAAGAACATACATGGAATCAATAAATATCTCATTATTTCTAGCTATTATTTTGCTAGCAATTCTTGCCGAAGTCACATACCTAGTGGTTAAATTACCTCGTCAAAATATTAACCGTAAACAATCTAGGCCGATCTTGGTAGATACCTCAGTTCTCATCGATGCTCGTATTATTGCCGTTGCTCAATCTGGTTTCATTGGAGACACACTTGTTATACCACGTAGTGTTATTGGGGAATTACAATTTCTAGCAGATAACGCTGATCATGAAAAACGCACGCGTGCACGTCACGGACTCGATGTCGTCAAAGAACTACAGTCGATGCCTGAAGTAGTCGTAGAGATCCTCCAGGACGGTAGTAAGGCCGAAGAAGGCGTCGATGAACGTCTTTTAAATCTTGCAAAAAAATACAATGCAGTGATATGCACAATTGACTTCAACCTCAATAAAGTCGCAACTGTCGAGGGTATCACAGTACTCAATGTTAATGAACTCGCAAAAAGTCTTCGTATGGCGTACCTTCCAGGTGAAAGAATGCTACTCGAGGTGACACAAAAAGGCCAGGACAAACATCAAGCTGTCGGGCACCTTACTGACGGCACGATGGTTGTCGTTGAACATGCATTTAAGCAAATAGGGAAAACAGTTGAAATAGAATTTATCCGAAGTTTACAAACGGCTGCTGGAAAGATGATGTTCGCAAGACTCGTTGAACTTGAAAAACCAGAGCCAAAGCAAACACCTGTAGAGGTGGTTATCGCAAAAGTTGAACGACCAGTTAAACAGCATATTGATCATTCAGATAGACAAACGAAAAAACCTGCCGGGAGACAGCAACCTGTAGTTTTCCATAGTGATGACCGTGATCAAAAACGTGTCGAGAGAACAAATCGTCCTTCTCGTGGTCCAAAAAATGATACCAAGAATCAACAGCCTCGTGTTTCTCATAAACCAAAAACATCCGCTCAGCGTGAAGCAGCCTTGATTAACCTTGTCGATAGCCAAGATTAATCGCTACTAGTTTTTCTTACTACCGTGTGCACTTCAAGGTGCAGCGACGAAGGTAGTTGTTGCTCCACCGGTATAGTAACCACTGTCTGTGGCTGTTGCTGTAACTGATACTGTTCCTGCAGCAGTTGGAGTGTAACTTGTCACGTAGCTTCCGCCAGCTGGTAAGGTAGCTACGGCTGCACCACCAGCTGTGACATCAACTTGCTGAATTGGATCGGTACCTTGCGATACAGTGATAGTTATCTTGTAAGAGTTTGCACCACCTGACCCAGAGCCTTTACCGCCGATAACTATATTGGAAACAGTTGGTTTAACGTCGGTACACTTATGGAAATCATCATCTGCAGTTGCGTCGTATCCGTCAGGTGCAGTGATAACTTCTTTATTTGTAATCGGATCAATGATCTTATTAACATTCACATCAATCTTTGCACCATCAGGTGTGCATGCTGCTGCTTTTTTCTTTGAAACCTTATCGAATGTTATTGACGCATTTGTTTGTGACTGAGCTTTGTTGTACCAAGAAGGGTATAGCTCGCCGTTTATTGTTTGGATACCGGCAGGGGCAGTAAACCAATCTCCAGGTTTCCATTTACCTTCCTGTTGGTAAACTTCTTTATGTGCGTACTCCATAACCTTACCGATAATGATGGCAGGAAGTGAAGAGTTACCGTTTTTAAGAATCTGTGTATCTGGGTTACCAAGCCATACGCCCATTGTGATGGCTGTGCTATAGCTCATGTTCCAGATATCTTTAGCTTGTCCGTCTTTGTCTGAAGTACCAGTCTTAGTGGCTGTACGCACTCCTGGAACGACAAGGCCGTAGAAGTTGCGACCATAGAGCCCCGAACGTGCATTATCATCGTTTAGGATATCACTGACTATATAAGCAGCTTGTGGGTCAACGATTTGTTTACTTTCATCTTTCCACTGCTTAATGACCTCGCCGCCGCTATTTTTAACTTCAAGAACAGTGCTTGTTGGCTTATAGACACCACCACGTGAGAGTGACGCAAATGCGTTGACGTGATCGATTTGTCTCGTTCCACATCCACCAATAGCAGCTGAGAGCCCAGCTTGAGCATCGGCACCTTGTGTACAGTAATTTGTATCACCCATATCACGAATTGTCTTCATCGTTGCGTCTTGTCCTGCAACGTACATTGCTTTAACCGCAGGAACATTTCTTGATAGGGCTAAGCTTTTGCGGATAGGTATGTTGCCCAGGAACTTGCCATCTGCATCGCGGAGCGGAGCACCGTATTGTTTTGCGAAGTCATTTGCGTCAGACAAAATACTCCCACTACCGTAGTTTTGCTTGCCAGCTGGTTGCTTAGAAAAGAGCTGAGCATAGACAAGAGGCTTGATGGTTGAACCTGGCTGGATATATGCCATGGCTGCGTTATCTTGGCCGAACCCTGGATAGTTGAAGTCCCTACTGCCGACCATTGCTATAATTTGTCCAGTTTGACTATCTTCGACAGTTGCCGCACCATTTGAGAATCCTGCACTTACTGGTGTCTTGGAGTTGAACATATCAGTCATAGCTTGTTCTGTCTTTGTCTGAATACGAAGGTCGAGCGTCGTCTTTACTGTAAGGCCACCGCGACCAACAGTAGCTTTACCTAGCTCTTGTTCTAACTGTGAGCGAACCATTTGCACAAAGTGAGGTGCTTTAATATCTTTGAACTGATCACTTTCTGGTTTGATTGTGTCAAGGATAGGGTACTTTTTAGCATCGTCACCCTCTTTTTGCGTGACGTATCCCTGGGTCACCATGTTATCTATGACCTTATGCTGGCGTGAGATTAGGGCATCATGACCCTCAGTGTTATATGGATCATATAGTCCAGGTTGGTTTGGAATTGCTGCGAGAAGAGCTGCTTCTGGTAATGTCAGATCTTTTGATGATTTACCAAAATAAGTCTGTGCACCGGACTCAACTCCGTTACGGCGTCCACCATAAGGAGATTCATTTAGGTACAGATCAAGAATTTGA